>NZ_RCNZ01000045.1:0-12358 GCF_004307525.1 Pseudomonas sp. Sample_21
TGCTCTTCATCTTCCATGTCGATGAAGTCGATGATGATGATCCCGCCGAGGTTGCGCAGGCGCATCTGCCGGGCAATCGCCGTGGCCGCTTCGAGATTGGTCTTGAAAATGGTTTCTTCGAGATTGCGATGACCGACGAACGCCCCGGTGTTGACGTCGATGGTGGTCATGGCTTCCGCCGGATCGATCACCAGATAGCCGCCGGATTTCAGCGGTACCTTGCGCTCCAGCGCGCGTTGGATTTCGTCTTCGACTCCGTACAGATCGAAGATCGGCCGCTCGCCCGGATAGTGTTCCAGACGATCGGCGATTTCCGGCATCAGTTCGGCGACGAATTGCGTGGTTTTCTGGAAGGTTTCCCGCGAGTCGATGCGGATCTTCTCGATCTTCGGATTGACCAGATCACGCAGCGTGCGCAGGGCCAGGCCGAGGTCTTCGTAGATGACGCTGGGCGCGGCGATGGTCTTGATCTGCTCGTTGATCTGGTCCCAGAGGCGCCGCAGGTAACGGATGTCCATGAGGATTTCATCAGCGCCCGCGCCTTCAGCGGCTGTGCGCAGAATGAAGCCGCCGGCCTCCTTGATGCCTTCTTTGGCCACGCAATCACTGACCACCTGCTTGAGACGCTCGCGCTCGGCTTCGTCTTCGATCTTCAGGGAAATGCCAACGTGGGCAGTGCGCGGCATGTACACCAGATAACGCGAAGGGATCGACAGTTGCGTGGTCAGGCGTGCGCCTTTGGAGCCGATCGGGTCCTTGGTGACTTGCACCACCAGGCTCTGACCTTCGTGCACCAGCGAACTGATGCTTTCCACCGCCGGGCCTTCGCGCAGGGAGATTTCGGCGGCGTGAATGAAAGCTGCACGATCGAGGCCGATGTCGACAAATGCCGCCTGCATGCCCGGCAGTACGCGAACGATCTTGCCTTTATAGATGTTGCCGACGATCCCGCGTTTCTGCGTGCGCTCGACGTGGACTTCTTGCAGCACACCGTTTTCGACCACCGCCACGCGCGATTCCATCGGCGTGATGTTGATCAGAATCTCTTCACTCATGGCAGGATCTCGTTCAGGCATGTTCACGATAGTGGCCGCATCTGGATTCGTACGACGCTCAGGGCGTGTTCAGGTTTTGCCAACAGGGTATGCCGAAATGGCCCAACACCTCGCAGGTTTCGCACAGCGGCAGGCCGACCACCGCCGAATAGCTACCCTCGAGCCCGGCGACAAACACCGCACCCAGGCCCTGAATGCCATAGCCGCCGGCCTTGTCGCGCGGTTCGCCACTGGCCCAGTAGGCGCCGGCCTCTTCGCGGCTGATGCTGCGAAAACGCACGCGACTGCGCACCACCCGCGACTCGCAGCGCTCACCTTCAAGCACGGCGATGGCGGTCAGCACTTCGTGTTCGCTGCCGGACAACATCATCAGCATGGCGCATGCGTCGGCTTCGTCCACCGGTTTGCCAAGTATTTTGCCGTCGAGCACCACAGCGGTGTCGGCGCCAAGCACGCAGAACGGCTGGTCAGAGACGACCGAGCGGCGCCCGGCCTCAGTCTTGCCACGCGCAAGGCGTTCGACATAGGCCGAAGGGGATTCTTCAGGAAGCGGGGTTTCGTCGATGTCCGCGCTGATGGCGGAGAACCGCACGCCGATCTGCGTGAGCAATTCACGGCGACGTGGTGAGCCGGAGGCGAGGTAAAGCAGTTTCATCAAAACATCTCCCTGTTCAGTGCCCTGCTTCACCGGCTCAATAGATTCTGTAGCGTCGGCACATCCCGCGAAGGGCGAAGCTGACCCACGGCCAGAGCAAGGCACTGACCAGCGCCGGCAAGACCAGCGCCAGGGTTGGCTGACGGTTGCCGGTCAGAGCGCTGAGCCACAGTTGCGCCAATTGTGCGAGGCCGAAGATCACCAGGATCACCAGGCACTGCTGCCACATCGGGAACATGCGCAGGCGCTGCTGCAATGACAACACGAGGAAAGTAATCAGGGTCAGGATCAGCGCGTTCTGTCCGAGCAGGTCGCCCTGCAGGACATCTTCGGCCAGCCCCAGACAGAACGCCGTGACCATGCCGACCGTGTGCGGCATGTACAGCGCCCAGAAGGTCACGAGCAAGGCCAGCCACAGCGGGCGAAGGATTTCCATGAAGATAGGCAACGGTGAAACGCTGAGCAGGATGCCAACGAAGAATGTCAGCCAGATCATCCAGCCGTTTCCGGATTTTTTCGCGCCGACCATTATTCTCGTCCCCCGGTAGTCGCTGGCGGTTTCGCCGGTGGTTTGCTCGCGGCCGGCGGTTTGGCAGCGGCCGGAGCGGCAGCGGGCGGTTTGCTCGCGACGGGCTTGGCTGGCGTGGCGGCAGGCGCTGCGGCTTCAGTGGCCGGCGCTGCGGTAGCGGTCGACGGCGTGGCAGGCATGATCAACGGTTTCGGCACGCTGGCCGGCAACATCGGGCCGCCGCCGTGGGCATCGAGCTGTTCCTGGGCCTGGGCCGCGTCATTGGCGCGTTCCTCGGCGGTGCGGCTGTCGCTGAACACCAGCAGCAGGTAGCGGCTGCGGTTCAGGGCGGCAGTCGGTACGGCGCGGACAATGGCAAACGGTTGGCCGGAATCGTGGATGACTTCCTTGACCGTGGCCACCGGATAACCGGCCGGGAATCGCTGGCCGAGGCCGGAGCTGACCAGCAGGTCGCCCTCTTTGATGTCTGCCGTGTCGGCGACATGACGCAGTTCCAGGCGCTCAGGGTTGCCGGTGCCGCTGGCAATCGCGCGCAGACCGTTACGATTCACCTGCACCGGAATGCTGTGAGTGGTGTCGGTCAGCAGCAGGACACGCGAGGTGTACGGCATCAATTCAACCACTTGGCCCATCAGCCCGCGTGCATCGAGCACCGGTTGACCGAGCACCACGCCGTCGCGCTCACCTTTGTTGATGATGATGCGATGGGTGAAGGGGTTGGGGTCCATGCCGATCAGCTCGGCCACTTCGACCTTTTCATTGACCAATGCAGAGGAATTGAGCAACTCGCGCAGCCGAACATTCTGCTCGGTCAGGGCAGCGAGCTTTTGCATGCGCCCCTGCAACAGCAGGTTTTCGGTCTTGAGTTTTTCGTTTTCGGCGACGAGCTCGGTGCGGCTGCCGAACTGACTGGCGACCCCTTCCCACAAGCGGCCGGGCAGGTCAGTGATCCAGTAGGCATCCATGAGCACCAGCGACGCTTGCTTGCGCGCGGGCTTGAGCAGGTCGAAACGTGCATCGACCACCATCAGCGCGACCGCGAGCACGGCCAGCACCAACAGGCGCACGCCCAACGAAGGGCCTTTGGTGAAAAGCGGTTTAATAAGCCGCTCCTCCCAGGCAAATGTTCTGTTTATTCATACGGCATCAAACCGGCCTGGATGAAGACTGACAGAAGATAAACGCCAACAGGCAGCACTGCAAAGTGCTGCCTGTGCGTTCACCCACGTATTGCATTCGAAGCTTATTCGCTCGAAAGCAGATCCATGGTGTGCTTATCCATCATTTCCAGCGCACGGCCACCGCCGCGAGCAACGCAAGTCAGCGGATCTTCGGCAACGATCACCGGCAGACCGGTTTCCTGAGCCAGCAACTTGTCGAGGTCACGCAGCAGCGCGCCACCACCGGTCAGCACCAGGCCACGCTCGGCGATGTCGGAAGCCAGTTCCGGCGGCGATTGCTCCAGCGCGCTTTTCACCGCCTGAACGATGGTGGCCAGCGACTCTTGCAGAGCCTCGAGCACTTCGTTGGAGTTCAGGGTGAATGCGCGTGGAACGCCTTCAGCCAGGTTGCGACCGCGAACATCGACTTCGCGCACTTCGCCGCCCGGGTAGGCCGTACCGATTTCCTGCTTGATGCGTTCAGCGGTGGATTCACCGATCAGGCTGCCGTAGTTGCGGCGCACGTAGGTGATGATCGCTTCGTCGAAACGGTCGCCGCCGACACGTACGGATTCGGCGTAGACCACACCGTTCAGGGAGATCAGGGCGATCTCGGTGGTACCACCACCGATGTCCACGACCATCGAACCGCGCGCTTCTTCAACCGGCAGGCCGGCACCGATCGCAGCAGCCATCGGCTCTTCGATCAGGAACACTTCACGGGCACCGGCGCCAAGGGCCGATTCACGGATGGCGCGACGCTCAACCTGGGTGGACTTGCATGGAACGCAGATCAGCACACGAGGGCTGGGCTGCAGGAAACTGTTTTCGTGAACCTTGTTGATAAAGTACTGCAGCATCTTTTCGCAGACGCTGAAGTCGGCGATCACGCCATCCTTCATCGGACGAATGGCAGCAATGTTGCCCGGCGTACGGCCGAGCATGCGCTTGGCCTCGGTGCCGACAGCGACGACACTTTTCTGGTTACCGTGTGTCCGAATGGCCACAACCGATGGCTCATTCAGGACGATACCGCGCTCGCGCACGTAAATAAGGGTGTTGGCAGTGCCCAGGTCAATGGAAAGATCGCTGGAAAACATGCCACGCAGTTTCTTGAACATGGGAAAGGGACCCTAGGCAACGCGTGGGTAAAAAAGTGCGGCAAACTCTAACAACGACAGGGATTTTGGGCAAGGCGCCAATATGTTAAATTGGCCGCTTTTCTGTGCACCAAGCCCCACAATCGCGGCCTTATGACCGTAGAAGTGCGGTAGTGTTCCGACAATCTAACACACGGACGCCGTCCGTTCTGTTTTCCACTGGAGAATCCCGATGGCGCTAGAACGCTCCGACGTGGAAAAAATCGCGCATCTGGCCTGCCTTGGCCTCAACGATGCCGATCTTCCGCACATTACTTCCGCCCTCAACAGCATTCTCGGGCTGGTCGACGAAATGCAGGCCGTTGATACCGACGGTATCGAGCCGCTGGCCCACCCCCTGGAAGCCAGTCAGCGCCTGCGCGCCGACGTGGTGACCGAGACGAATAATCGCGAGGCCTACCAGTCCATCGCACCAGCGGTCGAAAACGGCCTGTATCTGGTTCCGAAAGTCATCGACTAAAGGGAAAGAGCCTGCAATGCATCAAATGACTCTGGCCGAGATCGCCCGCGGTCTCGCCGATAAAAAGTTTTCCTCCGAAGAGCTGACCAAAGTCCTGCTGGCGCGTATTACCCAGCTCGATCCGCAGCTCAACAGTTTCATCAGCCTCACTGAGGATCTGGCCATCGAGCAGGCGAAAGCCGCCGATGCACGCCGGGCCAACGGTGAGAGCGGCGCCCTGCTCGGCGCGCCGATCGCCCACAAGGATCTGTTCTGCACCCAGGGCATCCGCACCAGCTGCGGCTCGAAGATGCTCGACAACTTCAAGGCTCCATACGACGCCACCGTAGTCGCGAAACTGGCCGCTGCCGGCGCCGTGACCCTGGGCAAGACCAACATGGACGAATTCGCCATGGGTTCGGCCAACGAGTCGAGCTGGTACGGCGCAGTGAAAAACCCGTGGAACCTGGAACACGTGCCGGGCGGTTCGTCCGGCGGCTCGGCGGCGGCGGTTGCTGCTCGTTTGTTGCCAGCCGCCACGGCCACTGACACCGGCGGTTCGATCCGTCAGCCGGCGGCGTTCACCAACCTCACCGGCCTGAAGCCGACCTACGGTCGCGTTTCACGCTGGGGCATGATTGCCTACGCTTCCAGCCTCGATCAGGGCGGCCCGTTGGCGCGCACGGCCGAAGACTGCGCGATCCTGCTGCAAGGCATGGCCGGCTTCGACCCGAACGACTCCACCAGCATCGATGAGCCGGTTCCGGATTACTCCGCCAGCCTGGGCGAGTCGCTGCAAGGTCTGCGCATCGGCGTGCCGAAGGAATACTTCAGCGCCGGTCTCGACCCGCGCATTGCCGAGCTGATCCAGAACAGCATCCAGCAGTTGCAAAAGCTCGGTGCCGTGATCAAGGAAATCAGCCTGCCGAACATGCAGCACGCCATACCTGCGTACTACGTGATCGCCCCGGCAGAAGCGTCTTCCAACCTGTCGCGTTTCGACGGCGTGCGTTTCGGCCATCGCTGCGAGAACCCGGAAAACCTCATCGACCTGTACAAACGCTCCCGTGGCGAAGGCTTCGGCGCGGAAGTACAGCGCCGGATCATGGTCGGTGCCTACGCGCTGTCCGCCGGTTACTACGATGCCTACTACCTGAAAGCGCAGAAGATTCGTCGTCTGGTGAAGAACGATTTCATGGCTGCCTTTAATGAAGTCGACATCATCCTCGGCCCGACCACGCCGAACCCGGCGTGGAAACTCGGCGCGAAGAACAGCGACCCGGTCGCAGCCTATCTGGAAGACGTCTACACCATCACCGCCAACCTCGCCGGCCTGCCGGGCCTGTCGATGCCGGCCGGTTTTGTCGACGGTCTACCGGTGGGCGTGCAGTTGCTCGCGCCGTACTTCCAGGAAGGCCGTTTGCTCAACGTTGCGCACCAGTATCAGCTCAACACTGACTGGCACACCCGCACCCCAACCGGCTTCTGAGGAGACACACATGCAATGGGAAGTCGTGATCGGGCTGGAGATTCACACTCAGCTCACCACCCGGTCGAAAATCTTTTCCGGTAGTTCCACCACCTTCGGTTCCGAGCCGAACACCCAGGCCAGCCTGATCGACCTGGGCATGCCCGGCGTGTTGCCGGTGCTCAACCAGGAAGCGGTGCGCATGGCGGTGATGTTCGGTCTGGCGATTGACGCCGAGATCGGCCAGCACAACGTGTTCGCCCGGAAAAACTATTTCTACCCGGATCTGCCGAAGGGCTACCAGATCAGCCAGATGGAATTGCCGATTGTTGGCAAGGGCCACCTGGACATCGCCCTCGAGGATGGCACGGTCAAACGCGTCGGCATCACCCGTGCGCACCTGGAAGAAGACGCCGGCAAGAGCCTGCACGAAGAATTCAACGGTGCCACCGGCATCGACCTGAACCGTGCCGGCACGCCGCTGCTGGAAATCGTTTCCGAGCCGGACATGCGCAGCGCCAAGGAAGCCGTGGCTTACGTCAAGGCGATCCACGCGCTGGTGCGCTACCTGGGTATCTGCGACGGCAACATGGCCGAAGGCTCGCTGCGTTGCGACTGCAACGTCTCGGTGCGCCCGAAAGGCCAGGTCGAGTTCGGCACTCGCTGCGAGATCAAGAACGTCAACTCGTTCCGCTTCATCGAGAAGGCAATCAACTCCGAGATCCAGCGTCAGATCGAACTGATCGAGGACGGCGGCAAAGTGATCCAGCAGACCCGCCTGTACGATCCGAACAAGGACGAGACCCGTCCGATGCGTTCGAAAGAGGAAGCCAACGACTACCGTTACTTCCCCGATCCGGACCTGCTGCCGGTGGTCATCGAAGAGTCGTTCCTCGGTGAAGTGCGTGCCACCCTGCCGGAACTGCCACCGCAAAAGCGCGAGCGCTTCCAGAGCCAGTTCGGTCTGTCGGCCTACGACGCCAACGTGCTGGCCACCAGCCGCGAGCAGGCGGACTACTTCGAGAAAGTCGCAGCCATCGGTGGCGACGCGAAACTGGCGGCGAACTGGGTGATGGTCGAGTTGGGCAGCCTGCTCAACAAGCAGGGCCTGGACATCGAAGACTCGCCAGTCTCCGCCGAGCAACTGGGCGGCATGCTGCAGCGCATCAAGGACAACACCATTTCCGGCAAGATCGCCAAGGTGGTGTTCGAAGCGATGGCCAACGGCGA
This sequence comes from Pseudomonas sp. Sample_21, assembly GCF_004307525.1. Classification (NCBI taxonomy): domain Bacteria; kingdom Pseudomonadati; phylum Pseudomonadota; class Gammaproteobacteria; order Pseudomonadales; family Pseudomonadaceae; genus Pseudomonas; species Pseudomonas sp. Sample_21. The sequence continues at coordinate 7,697 of NZ_RCNZ01000045.1, forward strand.
AGGCAGTGCTGACGAGATCATCGAGAAGCGGGGCCTCAAGCAAGTCACCGACACCGGCGCGATCTCCGCCGTGCTCGATGAAATGCTCGCGGCCAACGCCGAACAGGTCGAACAGTACCGCGCGGCAGACGAAGCCAAACGCGGCAAGATGTTCGGCTTCTTCGTCGGCCAGGCCATGAAAGCCTCGAAAGGCAAGGCCAACCCGCAGCAGGTGAACGAATTGCTGAAAAGCAAGCTCGAAGGCTGACCACCAATGGAGCCAGATCCAAAGCCTGGCTCCATCCCCTGTGGAAGGGACCTGTGGCGAGGGGATTTATCCCCGTTGGGCCGCGGAGCGGCCCCAATTGCTGAGCTTGATTTGCACCAGATAAACCGAGTTCTCAGTTTTGGGACTGCTGCGCAGTCCAACGGGGATAAATCCCCTCGCCACAGGTCACTCCTACATTTGATCCGGGATACCTTTGAATGAAGCGTCTGTTGCTGAGCAGCGCCCTGCTCTCCCTGCTGGCCGGTTGCGCCAGTACCGACACCATCGACCCGCACGGTTACGACCAGACCGGCGTCGCCTCCTACTATGGAGCCAAACATCACGGTAAACGCACCGCCAGCGGCGAAGCGTTCAACCAGCATTCCCTGACCGCCGCCCACCGCCAGTTACCGTTCGGCACGCGGGTGAAGGTCACCAACCTGAAAAACGATGAATCAGTCGTGGTCCGCATCAATGACCGTGGCCCGCACACCCGTGGCCGGCTGATCGATCTGTCACGCGAGGCCGCCGATGAGATCGGCATGCTGCGCAGCGGCACCGCACGGGTTCGCGTGCAGGCCCTCGACTGATGGAGCGCTGACCATTTTCGGACTAGCCGATCTGCCGCTGATCAACGTCATCGAATTGCTCAGCGGCCTGGTTCTTTTGCTCATCGGCGCCGAGCTGATGGTGCGCGCCGCCGTGCGTCTGGCCGAGCGCCTGCGCGTGCGTCCGTTGATCATCGGCCTGACCATCGTCGCCCTCGGCAGCAGCGCGCCGCAGATGACCGTGAGCCTGCAAGCGGCGCTGACCGACAACCCGGACATCGCCGTCGGCAGCGTGGTCGGCAGCGGCATCTTCAACATCCTCGTAACCCTTGGCCTGTCGGCGTTGATCATCCCGCTGCGCGTGTCGCGGCAATTGGTGCGCCTCGATATCCCGCTGATGATCGGCGCCAGCCTGCTGGTATTCATCCTCGCCTGGAATAAAGACCTCGGACGTTTCGACGGTGTCCTGCTGCTCGGGGCCTTGGCGCTGTACCTTGGCTTGTTGTTCCGCCAGTCGCGACACTCGACGCGACCTCATACAGAACGACCCACCGAAACGCAGCAATCCTGGCTGATCAGTGTGCTGATGATTCTCGCTGGCCTGGCCATGCTGGTATTCGCCGGGCGTTTGCTGCTCGGCGCCGCCGTGGTCGTGGCCACCGACCTGGGCCTGTCCGAACGGGTCATCGGCCTGACCGTGGTCGCGGTCGGCACTTCGCTGCCGGAGCTGGCGACTTCGCTGATCGCTGCGTTGCGCGGGCAGCGCGACATTGCCGTGGGCAACGTGATCGGCGCCAACCTGTTCAACCTGCTCGGGGTGCTCGGGCTGACCGCCCTACTCGCACCGACGCCGCTTTCCGTCTCCCCCAACGCGCTGGATTTCGACTTGCCAGTGATGCTCGGCGTCGCGGCGCTGTGCTTGCCGGTGTTCTATTCCGGCTACCGCGTTACCCGGGCCGAAGGCTTGCTGCTGCTCGGTTTGTATCTGGTCTACGGACTGCATGTGGTGTCGTTCACCACCGGCATGCCGCTGGCCGGCAAACTTGAGCGCTTGATGCTGTTTTATGTCCTGCCGGCGCTGCTGACGTTTTTGCTGTTCACGTCGATCCGCGCCTGGCGTCGCCAACACCACAAGAGAGATGTGCCATGAGCGAGTCGAAGCAGTCCGGGGTTGAAATCCGTCGTCAGGTCATGGGCGATGCGTTCGTTGATCGCGCCCTGGGCAACGCCACCGAGTTCACCCAGCCGTTGCAGGATTTCGTCAATGAACACGCTTGGGGCGGGGTGTGGAATCGTGAGGGGCTGCCGCTGAAAACCCGCAGCCTGATCACCCTCGCCGCGCTGACCGCGCTGAAGTGTCCGCAGGAGTTGAAAGGCCATGTGCGCGGTGCGCTGAACAACGGCTGCACGGTGGAAGAGATCCGCGAAGCGCTGCTGCATTGCGCGGTGTATGCCGGCGTGCCGGCGGCGATCGATGCGTTTCGCGCGGCGCAGGAAGTGATCGACAGTTATCAGAAACCGCAGTGACCGCCTTCGCGAGCAGGCTCGCTCCCACATTTGCAATGCGCTTCCCTGTGGGAGCGAGCCTGCTCGCGAAGAGGCCCTGGCAGACACCGCAAATCCTTGGTCAGATCCACCCACCCCACTGCAACACAAAGATCCCGACATTGGTGGTAATCGCCGCCATCAACGTGGTCATCACGATGATCGCCGCTGCCAGCTCATGATTGCCCTGCGCCGCCCGGGCCATGACGAAACTTGCCGCCGCCGTCGGGCTGCCAAAGTAGAGAAACAGAATCCCCAGTTCCGCCCCGCGAAAGCCCCACAGCCACGCGCCCACGGTTGCCAGTAACGGCAGACCGACCATCTTCACCAGGCTGGAGCTGAGCGCCATCTTGCCGCTCTTGCGCAACGCCGCCAGTGACAGCGTGCCGCCGATACAAATCAGCGCCAGCGGCAACGTGGTCTGCGCCAGATACTGGCCGGAGGTCTCCAGCCAGCCCGGCAGTCCGATCTTGAAGTAAGCAAAAGGCGCCGCCGAAATCACGCTGATGATCAGCGGGTTGCTGAACACGCTTTTGCAGATGCTCCACGGATCGGACTTGATCACCGGGCTGTATACCGCCAGCACGATGGTCGACAGCGTGTTGTAGAACAGGATCACCAGCGCCGCGAGAATTGCCCCGAGGGAAATACCGTAATCGCCGTACATGCTTGCCGCGAGTGCCAGGCCGATCACGCCGTTGTTGCCGCGAAACGCGCCCTGGGTGTAGATGCCGCGATCTTCCCGCGGACACTTGAAAATCGCCCAGCCCCAGGCCACGGCGAAACTCACCAGGGTGGCAAGGGAAAAGTAGATGAGGAGCGAAGGTTGTAGTGCGGCGTGCAGGTCAGCGTGGAGAATGCCGAGGAACAGCAGCGCCGGCATGGTCACGTTGAACACCAGCGACGAGGCGGTGTGGATGAAGTTGTCGTTGATCCAGTCGATGCGCTTGAGCAGCACACCGAGAAACAGCATGGCAAACACCGGCGCGGTGATGTTCAGGGTTTCAAGAAAGATTGCCAGCATGCCGGGGAGCCTTGGGTGAGCGTCGATAGGGGGCTAATGATAAGCCACTTTCACCCTGATCGTTCCCACGCTCTGCGTGGGAATGCAGCCCCGGGACGCTCTGCGTCCCAAAGCGTGACGCGGAGCGTCACATGAGGCATTCCCACGCAGAGCGTGGGAACGATCACTAGGGGGCTAATGATAAGCCACAAGTCCTTCGGCGTCTGGCAGATCGCTTTCGCGAGCAGGCTCGCTCCCACATTTGCAATGCATATCCCTGTGGGAGCGAGCCTGCTCGCGAAGAACGATGACGCGGTCTCAGGTAATCGGCGCCGGGTTGAACAAGGTGATGTCGTTATGCAGCTTGTGCTTCTCCGCCCAAGTCTGTTGCTTGCCACTGGCAACATCCAGGTAATAGTGAAACAACTCCCAGCCCAGCTCTTCGATGGTCGCGCGCCCGGTAGCAATGCGGCCGGCGTCGATGTCGATCAGGTCCGGCCAGCGCTGCGCCAGTTCAGTCCGCGTCGATACCTTGACCACCGGCGCCATGGCCAGCCCGTAAGGCGTGCCGCGACCGGTGGTGAACACGTGCAGGTTCATCCCCGCCGCCAGTTGCAGCGTACCGCAGACAAAATCGCTGGCCGGCGTCGCGCAGAAAATCAGGCCCTTGTGCTTGAAGCGCTCGCCCGGGCCGAGCACGCCATTGATCGCGCTGCTGCCGGACTTGACGATCGAGCCCAGCGACTTCTCGACAATGTTCGACAACCCGCCCTTCTTGTTGCCCGGCGTGGTGTTGGCACTGCGATCGGCCTCGCCCTTGGCCAGGTAACGGTCGTACCAGTCCATTTCGCGCACCAGCTCTTCGGCAACGGTTTGCGTCTGTGCGCGGGAGGTGAGCAGGTAGATCGCATCGCGCACTTCGGTGACTTCGGAAAACATCACTGTCGCCCCCGCACGCAACAGCAAGTCTGAGGCATAACCCAGCGCCGGGTTGGCGGTGATGCCGGAGAACGCGTCGCTGCCGCCGCACTGCATACCGAGAATCAGCTCGGAGGCCGGCACGGTTTCGCGGCGGCGCTGGTCGAGTTTCTTCAAGCGCACTTCGGCCAGTTCCATGATCTGCTCGATCATTTCGGTAAAGCCGTGACTGGAATCCTGCAAGCGGTACAGCCACGGATCGCTGAGATCCACCGAGGCATCGTCCTCGTGCATCACCTGCCCGGCCTGCAATTTCTCGCAGCCCAGACCGATCACCAGCGCCTCGCCACCCAGGTTCGGGTTGCGCGCCAGATTGCGCACGGTACGAATCGGGATGTAGG
>NZ_RCNZ01000095.1:0-12075 GCF_004307525.1 Pseudomonas sp. Sample_21
TGTTCATGTTCGGTGCCGGCCTCGGCACGGTGGATTCGACGGTGAACCTGCAAGCAGTGATCGTCGAGCGCGCCAGCGGCAAGCACATGATGTCGGGGTTCCACGGCCTGTTCAGCCTCGGCGGCATTGTTGGTGCGGCGGGCGTCAGCGCCCTGCTCGGCCTCGGGCTGACACCGCTGGCAGCGATGCTGGTCGTCGTCGTGTTGCTGATCGGCGCCTTGCTCAAGTGCGTGCCGCACATGTTGCCCTACGGCAGCGAAAGCTCCGGCCCGGCGTTCGCCATTCCCCATGGCATCGTGCTGTTCATCGGCGGCATGTGCTTCATCGTGTTCCTCACCGAAGGCGCGGCGCTGGACTGGAGCGCAGTGTTCCTCGCTCAGGAACGCGGGATCGACACGGCTTACGCGGGAATGGGTTACGCAGCGTTTGCCCTGACCATGACCGTCGGCCGTCTGCTCGGTGATCGCATCGTGCGCAAGCTGGGTGCCACGCGGATCATTCTGTTCGGCGGGCTGTTGGCGGCGGCGGGACTGTTTCTCGCCACCTTCGCGCCGAGCTGGCAAGCGGCGCTGCTCGGTTATGCACTTGTCGGCGCCGGTTGCTCGAACATCGTGCCGGTGCTGTACACGGCAGTGGGCAAGCAAACGGTGATGCCGGAAAGCATCGCGGTGCCGGCGATTACCACGCTGGGTTATGCCGGGATTCTCGCCGGGCCGGCGGTGATCGGTTTTGTCGCCCATGCCAGCAGCTTGAGTTTTGCCTTTGGCCTGATGGCGGTGCTGTTGGTCGCGGTGGCCATCGGCGGTAAGACATTGAAAGTATGAAGATTAGCGCGACACCTGTCAGGTTTGACACTAGACAGGCTTCGACCCTTTGAATCATGGTGATTTCCAGCCCCGCGGAAATGGAAATCTGTCATGAACATTCGAATTGGATCGGCTGTTGCACTTATCGCTCTTCTCCAGGGATGCGCCTCCGTCAATCGATACGACTGGGGCGAAGGCGCAGCCAACTTTGCTCCCGCTGAGCGGCTGGCCAATGCCGACGGACGTTATGCGCATTGGCAAGCCATTGGCCGTGTCGAAGTTGAAGGCGGCATGACCTGCTCCGGTACACTCATTGACACACGAGAACCCGGTACTGTGTCGAATCCGGCGTATGTACTGACCTCCGGACACTGCACACATCCGGAGATAGGCAATAACGAGGTCATCGTCAATCAGCCTGCAAAGGGTCGGGTGACGTTCAATTATTTTTTCGACACGCAACCGCACAGTCGCTCATATGCGGTAGCCCGGATTGGCTGGAGCACGCTACGTGGCCAAGACATCTCTATCGTTGAACTTGCTACCTCTCTGGAACAGTTGATCAGCGACGGTATCGAGCCTCTGAAACTGGCGCATGCCCCCTTGCCCGCTGAAGAAAACATTTTGATCACCGGCGCGCCCGTGAACGGCTTCATTCAGCGAATGGCATGCAAACAGGAACATTCGGCAGCGGTCATCGAAGGCCCTTGGCGATGGGTAGGACAATCGAGCAACCGTTGCCTCGATGTTGTCAGTGGATTATCCGGCTCACCATTGCTTGCGCGTTATACCAATGAAGTCGTGGGTGTGTTGGGCACTACCACGCGCGGAAGTGACCGTAATCGATGTGACAAGGGCGCCCCCTGCGAAGTCATTGCCGGGCAGGTCAACAAGCGAACTGCCACCAACTACGCCACCACAACCGAAGGTCTGGGTGCTTGCTTCACCAAGGGACGTTTCGACCCGCGTCCGGGTGACTGCCCGCTGGGAGCGGCATGGTCTTTTCCAACATCATCGCAAAACAGCGATTACATCAGAGTCGAGCGTGACGAGCACGGACAAGTCGTGCCATGGCATTGGCTGCAAACCTTCGCATTGAGCGCTCCCTACTACCGCTATCGCTATACGCGCACGCTGGACGAATGCCAGTCGCTTGCTGGGTATAGCCAGGTACAAACCGCTCGCCCTGGTTCCGAGAATCAGTTGAGCCATGAACTCAAAGAAGGTGCGGGGCTATATTTTCTCTGCCTGATTGGCCAACAGCGGCCTACGGACGTGCCAAAACAATCGGATGGAAAAACCCCCAGCATCTATTGGCGGTGGTTGCTGGAAGCACCAGCGCCGTTGGCGCCGGCCTATAAAATCGAATGGGTGGGTGACGATGACTACGATGTCAGGGTTTTTCCGGTCTCACCGGATCTGGATCCCTTTCAATTTCAATACAAGTCCGGGCAGCCCGGGAGCGTCAACTGCAATGACGGGCAGGGATTCCAGCGCGTACCGCCCTCCACGGGCGTGTTCCATGTTTCCGTTGCCAATGGCCAGCAGAACGTCTGCCTCAAAGGCGCAGACCTGGCTGGGAATCCCGGACCGACCATCGGCTTTCTGATTCCTCAATAGCTTCAGGCCTGTTGTGGCTGAGCCGTGTGAAACCGGTTCAGCCAAAACAGCGCCTTAGAAACCGACGCTGGCCTGCACGAAGAACGTGCGCGGTGCGCCGACATACATCCCCGAGTTGTTGTCGCTGGAGCGGGTGAAGTACTGCTTGTCGAAGACGTTCTTCACCCCGGCACCGAGCTTGAGGTTCGACACCTGCGGACCAAAGTCGTAGCCGCCGCGCACGTTCCAGGTCACGTAACCCGGGATGTCGCCGTACTGCCCGTCCGCCGTGCCTTCAGTGATGTAGTTGCCATTGAAGCTGCCATCCGCATTCACACCGGTGCCCGGCGAACGCTGTTTCGATTGGGCGAAGCCATCGATGTTGTACGTCCAGCGGTTGATCTCGTACCGCAATCCGACCGTCGCAACCTGCCGCGAATAGAACGGCAGATCGCGGCCCTTGAAGCCGGGGATCTCGCCTTCATAGGTGGCGCGGGTGTAGGTGAAACCGGCGTTGGCGGTCAGGCCATCGAGGCGCGGGTCGAGGGCGGCCATGTCGTAGTGCGCCGAGGCTTCGATGCCCTGGTGCTTGGTCGCGCCGAGGTTGGTCCAGCCGACGTCGTTGCTGATGTATTGCAGTTCGTCATCGAAGTCGATGTAGAACAGCGTCACCTCGCCGCCCCAGACATCATCGTTATAGCGCGTGCCGATCTCGTAGGTCTTGGCCTTTTCCGGCTCCAGACCGTTGGCGGTGCTGTCACCCGAACCGCCCTGGCCGAGCTGGAAATACTGCAGGCTGCCGAACGAGGTTTCGTAATTGGCGAACAGTTTCCAGGCATCGGACAGGTGATACATCACGCTCAGCGCCGGCAGCGGTTCGTTGCTTTCGATGCTGCGGTTTTTCTCCGGGACCGGCCGGCCAGCGGTGTCGAGGACAGCGCGATCATGCCAATCGGTGCTGATGTGTTCGAAGCGAATGCCCGGGGTGATGGTCCAGTTGCCGACGTCGATCTTGTTGTCGACATACACCGAATTGGCCTCGGTGCCACCGGTGCGATCCTGGAACACATGGCCGTCGGAGGTCGGCGTGACCACCGGCTGATTGTTGACCAGCGCCAGACGGCTCGATTCTTCGTGCATGGCCTCTTTCAGATAGCGATAACCGACGCTGACTTCCTGGGTGGTTGGGCCGACATCGAACACCCGCGACACGCGCGGTTCGATGCCGAGGGTGTAGTAGGAACGCGGGTATGAGCTGAGGGTGCGCTGATCGCGCGCAGCGATGGTACTGCCGCGAAAGCTATCGGTGTAGTAGGTGAGGATTTCTGCCTGGGTGCGCTCGTCGATCTGGCGAATCCACTTGAACGACACGTCCTTGCGTCGGCCTGTGAACTGGTCGTAGTCACGCACCGATTCGTACGGTTTGTCGTCGTACTGACGCTGGGTCAGGCCGCCGGGCATGTCGGCGCTGGCGTCGTAGTAGTGGAAATTGAGACTGAAATCGTCCTGATCGGTAGGCGCCCAGTGCGTCTTGAGCAGCACGTCGTCGATGTCGTTGCCGTTGTTGCGCTCGCGATAGCCGTGGCCGTTGACGCCGGAATACAACAGCGCGACGCCCATGCCGTTGTCGGCGGTGCCACCGATGAATGCGGTGTCGATGTGTTTCCAGCCGCCGTACTGCGTGGTTTCCAGGGTGGTGCCGATTTCGCCGGTGGTTTTCTCCGGGATCGCGCGGGTCACGAAGTTGATCACGCCGCCGACGTTCTGTGGCCCGTAACGTACTGAACCAGCGCCACGTACGACGTCGATGCTGTCGAGGTTGCCCGAGGAAATCGGCGCCATCGACAGTTGCGGCTGGCCGTACGGAGCAAACGCGGCAGGTACGCCGTCGATCAGCACGGTCGAGCGTGGCGACAGGCGCGAAGTCAGACCGCGCACACCGACGTTGAGGGAAATATCACTGCCGCCGGTGCCATTGGAGTCCTGCACCTGCACGCCGGGCACGCGTTTGAGCACGTCGCTGACGTTCATCGCGCCCTGCTCGACCATCGCTTCGCGGCGAATCACCGTGCGTGCGCCGGGGTGGTTCTGCACCACCGCAGCGTCGGCGTCACCGAGCCAGTCGCCGACCACTTTGATGTCGGTCACGCCGAGCTCCAGCGGGCCGTTGCTGGCTGCGGAGTTGGCGGCTGGGGCGAGCGTCACCGAGCCTTCATTGATCTGATAATCGAGACCGCTGCCCTGCAACAGCTGACGCAAAGCCTGCTCTGGCGAAAGGTCGCCGTCGACCGCTGGCGCCTGTTTGCCGGCCACCAGTTCGGGGCTGAAAAACACCTGCAGCGAGGTTTGCTGGCCCAGCTCGCTCAAGGCCTGGCCCAGCGGTTGCGCGCGGATATGAATGGCTTCAGCGGCAAACGCCAACGGGATCGCGGCGCTGACCGCCAGCGCGAGAGCCAATGGCAACCAAGGGGATTTTTTATTGTGGGTTGTGGTGATGTTCACGTCGTACGCAGTCCTGTGGATCGCAAGAGTGTGCGGCTGTTAATGCAAACCAGTTGCAGTTGAACAGGAAGACGATGAACTGAAAAAAAACCTGAATGCTATCTGGAAATTATTTCCTGACTGCCATCGGCGAGGGTGCGCACCGTCACCGGCAGGATGCTCGGCAAGGCTTTGAGCAAGGCGTCGGTGTCGTCGGATTTGAACACGCTGGTCAGGCGCAGGCTGGCCACATTCGGCTGGGATACGGTCAGCGGTTTGTCGCGATAGCGCGATACTTCCGCCGCTACTTCGCCGAGGCTGGCGTTGTTGAACACCAGTTTGCCGTTACGCCATGCGGTCAGTTCCGCCGGGTTGACCGCGTAGGCCGGCAGGACCTTGCCCTGGGCATCGACCGCCGTGCCGAGGCCTGCGGTGAGGTTGATGAATTGGTTGTCCGGGGCAGCACTTCCCTGCACCTTCACCGTGCCCTGCTCCACCGCCACGCGGGTCTGCGTGGCATCGCGGCGCACATCGAAACGCGTACCGGTGACTGTGACCTTGCCGCTGCCGGCTTCAACAATGAACGGACGCGAGGCGTCGTGCTCAACGCTGAACATCGCCTCGCCCGCGCTCAATTCGATAACCCGTCGATCCTGCTCATAACGCACCTGCAAGCGGCTGCGACTGTTCAGATCGATTACAGAACCGTCCGGCAACGCCACATGCTTGCGCTCGCCCGGCGCCGTGGCGAATTCAGCGCGGTAAGCGCCCGGATGATTCAAACCACTGAACAGGCCAAGTCTCAGCGCCACGGCGAGGACACTCGCGGCGACGGCATAACGCAGCATCGGCCGGCGTTCGCGGCGGGGAGTTTGCGCAAGCGCCTGAAGACGCGACGTCGGCAGCAGATCAGCCGCCGTCCACAAGCCTTGCAGCAACTGGAATTCTTCACGGTGCTGCGGATGCTCGTTCAGCCAGGCCTCGAAGCGCTGCCGTCGCTCGACGCTGACATTCGGCTCCTGCAATCGCACGAACCAGGCCGCCGCCTCGTCACGCACCGCCGCTTGCCCACAGGCGCAATCACCCGTTTCCATCATGGAATGTCCTGTCCGGCTGAAAATGAAAAGATCCAAGCGCTCATGATTGCAAGCCATCCAGCCGCTCACGCAGATGCCGCAGGGTACGGATCATATACTTTTCGACCATGTTCTTGGACAGCCCCAGGCGTTCGGCGATTTCTGCCTGCGTCAGGCCTTCGATCTTCTGCCAGACAAAGATCTTGCGGCAGTTGAGCGGCAGCTCGGTGAGCGCGCGTTCGATGGAATCGGCCAACTGGATCGCGTGCATGTAATGCTCCGGATCGCCCGCCGACGACGCACTATCCTCGACCGCCTCCGACTCCATGACGCCCCGCCGGTCCTCCCGCCGATAACCATCAACGGCGATATTGCGCGCGGTCTGATGCAGATACGCGCGGGGCTTCTGCACCGCCGCCGAATCTGCCTCGAGCACCCGCACAAAGGTGTCGTGCGCCAGATCCTCGGCCTGCGCGCGATTGCGCAGGCGCCGAGTCCAGGTGCCGATCAACTCTTCGTAATGCTCGAAAAAGCCGGATCTGCGGGAGCGCATGGGGGATGGGTGGCGTGGTGAGAAAGGGGCATGAATAGTAATGCTTCGTATTAATACAAAGCAATGCACGCTTTGATGGTGTTCTTGATGCGCAAGTTGCACTCACACGAGGCCGAGTTCAGATGGACACGGAAGATCTCCCTGTGGGAGCGAGCCTGCTCGCGAATGCGGTATGTCAGCAACGATGATGGTGACTGACACGTCGCCTTCGCGAGCAGGCTCGCTCCCACAAGGTAAAAGCGTGAATGCCTCAGGCCTGCGGCAGTTTGCGGAAGCCCACCGCCAGTCGATTCCAGCCGTTGATGGTGTTGATCGCCACCGTCAGGTCAACCAGTTCCTTCGGCGAAAACTGCGCAGCGACGACTTCATAGTCTTCGTCCGGCGCGTGGGTCAGGCTCAGTTGTGTCAGCGACTCGGTCCACAGCAGCGCGGCGCGTTCACGCTCGCTGAAGAACGGCGCTTCCCGCCATGCCGTCACGGCGAACAGGCGGCGTGGGGTTTCGCCGTCCTTGATCGCGTCGGCGGTGTGCATGTCGATGCAGAATGCGCAGCCGTTGATCTGTGAAGAGCGCAGTTTGACCAGCTCGAGCAGGCTCTTTTCCAGCGACAGTTTCGAGACGGCATTTTCCAGCGCCATCATCGCTTTCATGGCATCGGGGGAAGCGGTGTAGAAGTCGGCACGAGGTTGCATGGTGGGCTCCGGGGTAGCGATTGAATGTGCGGCTACGTTAGTCCCCGGGGGTGGTTCGGCAAATAGCCAATATTGCAGAAGAACGGTAGGCCACTCGGCGCGGCGACTGACCGCTCGTCACTCGACGGGCACCAAGGTTTCAGTGCGCAAGACCAATATCAGGTAATCCCCTTTATCAGGAGACGTACCATGATGACGCGCAAATTCACTTCGTTATTGTTGGCCGGCCTGCTCGCCACGGCGTCCGCCGCCAGCTTCGCGGCCAATGACAGCACCGATGCGACGGGCACCAAGTCCGGCGGCGCCAGCAGCTCGACTATGCCGCCAGACAACACCCCGGGCTCGCCATCGGGTGGCAGCGGTTCTGGCGGAACCAATAACGGAACTGGCACAGGAACAGGGACAGGAACTGGCTCGGGCATGGGCACTGGAACGGGCACCAATGGCGGCGCCAGTGGCTCAGGTTCCGGCGCGGGTGGCGGGACCGGTTCGGCCGGCGGCGGCACGGGTGGTGCGGGCGGTGGCACGGGCGGCTGAACGAACAAGAGCCACCCCGGATAGTCCTGCTTACATCAGGACCCAATGTGGGAGCGAGCCTGCTCGCGAAAGCGGTCTGTCAGCCAACCTTGATGCAAGCTGACACACCGATTCGCGAGCAGGCTCGCTCCCACTTCTGATTTCTGTTGATTGAAAGAATCAGCGATCCGACCGCATCAGTTCGGCAAAACCTTCTTCCGACGCATACACCGCCGCGCGATTGCGTCCAGCATTTTTCGCCTGATACAACGCCGCGTCCGCGCGCTGGATAAACACTTGCGGGCTGTCGTTGCCATGCGGAATAAACGCATAACAGCCCAAGCTCACGGTGAGATAACCGGTCGGCGAGCCGCTGTGGATGATGTGCTTGTCGATCACGCTACGGCGAATCTGCCCGGCTATCGCCAGCGCGCCGTTGATGTCGGTGTCCGGCAGCAGCACGGCAAATTCTTCGCCGCCGTAACGTACCGCCAGATCCGACTTGCGCTGGCAGCAGGCCTTCACCACTTGCGCCACCCGCGCCAGGCATTGATCGCCGGCGACATGGCCGTAAGCATCGTTGTAACGCTTGAAGAAATCGATATCGAGCATGATCAGGCTGACCGGGCTGACCTGGCGCGCGCCACGAGCAAACTCGATGTCCAGCGAGCGCTCGAACAAGCGCCGATTGGCCAACCCGGTCAGGCTGTCGTGGGTGGCAATCTGCTCCAGCGCCCGTTGCGCCTTGCGCAGGTTTTTCTCGATACGTTCGCCATCGCGCACCTGATGAATGAACACCCAGCCGAACAGGCCAACCCCGAGAATCACCAGCGCGACAATCACGCTGGACTGAAACGCGCGGTCATACCAGCCCTGCAGAATCGTGTCTTGCGACGTCGCAGCAGAGACCACCAGCGGATACGAGGCGAGCTGGCGATAGCCATACAAGCGGGTCACGCCGTCGACCACGGAGTTGAGCATCGCGGTGCCCGCGTTAGCGTTCGGCAGCAGGGTTTGATAGATCTCGCCGTGGGCCACCGAGGTATTGATCAACGACTCATCAAAGGGCCGTCGCGCCAGCAAGGTGCCGTCGGTCAGCGCCAAAAACATGATGCCGCTGTCATCGAGGCTGAAGCTTTTGAAGAACTGATCGAAGTAGGACATGCGGATGCCCGCCATCAGCACGCCCTGAAAATTGCCGAGCTGGTCGTTTACGCGTCTGGAAATCGGGATGATCCATTCGCCGTTTTCGCGGCTGCGAATCGCCGGGCCGATGTGCGCAACGGTCGACGCATTCTGCTGATGGAACTTGAAATACTCGCGATCAGCCACGCCGTTGCCACGAGGCAGATCGGCGAACGAGGTGATGATCCACTGCCCTTCGCGATCGAAGAGAAAGATGCCATGCAGCTGATCCAGTTGCTGCGCGCGGCGGGCAAAGATCCGCTGCAACCGAGGTCGCTGCGCCGCTCCATAACCATCGTCCTGAATCCAGTCGACGAGGCTGGTCATTACCAGATCCGCCGCCCGCACGGTGTCCTCGGCCTGCTGCGCCATGGCCCGGGTCAGGTTGCCCGAGGCCATTTTCGCCACCGCCAGATCCTGACGCCGCGACTGCTCCAATTGCAGGTACAGCAGACCGCACAGGCACAGGCTCACCGCAACGATAAACAGCACCGCCGCTTTGCGAAGCGGCAACCGTTTGAGCGTGCCGGGGGCCTGATGCGGATCGTGAATGGGGATTGGCAAAAGCATGTCCTGGGCAGGTACGACAGGGGCGCGAGCCCGAAACCCTTGTATGTGTGAGCGTAGCCCACCGGGATGTACCGGGCAAACGCCCGCCTCCCGCCCAGTTATCGGCGCGTCGCGAGTTTGGATGATCGCTTTTCGTCGATTTATTTACGATTGCTTCTTTACGGTTAATCAGTTGTGCAGGGCCAGCCGCCGCATCGCGCTGGTCAGGTGTGCGCGGGCACTTTGTGCATCGCCTTCACGCATCTGTTCATAGGCGCGCTGCGCAATCGCATGAGGCACCGGTTTCAATTCGCGCTGAGTGGCCATCGCCAGCAGTTGCACCTGCGCGGCGCGTTCCAGGTAATACAGATCGTCCCAGGCTTCGGCGATGGTCGGCGCAGCGACAATCACACCGTGGTTTTTCAGAAAGACAATGTCGGCATCGCCCATGACGCTGGCGATGCGATCGCCTTCGGATGCGTCCAGTGCGAGGCCGTTGTAATCCTCGTCCACCGCCGTCCGTCCGTAGAACTTCAGCGCGGTCTGCCCCAGCCACAGCAGCGGCGGGCCTTGCAACAGGCACAACGCGGTGGCGTGCGGCATGTGCGTATGGAACGCGACTTTTATCCGTGGCAGTTGTTTGTGCAGGCGCGCGTGGATATAGAACGCGGTTGCTTCGGGCTCGCCATCGCCATCGACCACATTGCCGGCGAAGTCACAGACCAGCAGATTCTGCGCGGTCACTTCCGAAAAAGCGTAGCCGTATGGATTGACCAGAAACAGATCATCATGCCCCGGCAGCATCGCCGAAAAATGATTGCAGATGCCCTCCTCCAGCCCATGCAGCGCGGCCAGTTGAAAGCACGCAGCGAGTTCGTTGCGGGCGGTGATGATCGCCTCGGTGTCCAGGTGCAGCGTTGCGCTTGGTCTGGCTTTGCCAGTGCCGCTCAAGATATGCGCCATGGCAATTCTCCTTAGGTCCAGCCGAGGGATTTGAACAGCGGCAGCACTTGATCGAGGCTGGACAGGATCGCGTCGGGGCGATAGTCCGGCAACAACTGACGACCCGTGCCGCGATCGATCCACACGCAACGAAAACCCATGTCCCGCGCCGCCGTGTGATCGAGCATGGGGCTGGCGCAGATGTGCACCACTTCATCCCGGGTCACGCCCAATTGCTCATGAGCGTAGTCGAACAGGCGCGGCGCCGGTTTGTAGGCACCGGCCTGTTGCGCGGTGATCACCCGGTCGATATGGCCGCCGAGCTTCGCAACGTTGCCGGCAATGATCTCGTCGTCGGTGTTGGAGACAATGCACAGCTTGAAGCCCATGGCTTTGAGCTGCGCGAGGGTGTCGACCACTTCGGCAAATGGCGACATGTTCGGGATGGCCGCCGCCAGACGCTGACTGTCCTCGGGCTGGCTCGGCAAGCCCAATTCTTCCAGCGCCAGTTGCAGGCCGAGGGTGCTGAGTTCGCGAAAGGAACGGTGCGGCGGCGTTTGTTCCAGACGATGCTCGTGACGGTCGTAGACTTCGATCAGCTCAGCGGCGTCGACTGCGTGCTCGCCCTTGTCGCTGAGCAGTTTCTCGACCACGGCTTTCAGTCCTTCATCCCACTGAATCAGCGTGCCGTAGCAATCGAAGGTCAGCCAGTGCGGGCGTGGCGTGTTGTTCAAGGTCATCGGTCGATTCCTCCAGAGTGAGGACTTCAGCTTATGAGCGTGCGGTGATAGTGTGAAATTAAATAAATACGCGATCGTCATTCGCAAATCCACTATCAGGAACGCCGCCATGCTGGATCTGGAATTGCTGAAAACCTTTGTCTGCGTAGTCGACGAAGGCAGCTTCACCCGCGCTGCCGAACGTGTGCATCGCACGCAATCGACGGTCAGCCAGCAGGTGCGCAAACTCGAAGATCTGGTCGGCCACCCGCTACTCCTGCGCGACCGCACCGGAGTGAACGTCGCGGTCACCGAACACGGCGAACTGCTGATCCACTATGCGCGCCGGTTACTGGCGCTCTCCGCCGAAGCCACGCAAGCGCTGGCCAGTGACGTCGACCTTGAAGTGCTGCGCATCGGCATGCCGGAAGACTTCGACGCCCGGCGCATGGCACTGATCCTCGCCGGTTTCACCCGCAACCATCCGCAAGCGCGCCTGGAAACCATCAGCGGCATGAGCCTCGACCTGCGCCAACGCCTCGACGCCGGCGACATCGACATTGCCCTGATCAAACGCGAACCCGACAGCGGCCCGGCATGGGCTACCTGGCCGGAACGACTGGTCTGGGTCAAAGGCACCGAATTCGACACCTCCAGCGGTGTGCTGCCGCTGGCACTGTTTCCGCAGGGCTGCCTGTACCGACAACGGGCGATTCGCCTGCTCGATGTAGCGCAACGACCGTGGCGAGTGGCGTTCGGTAGCCACAGCCTGACCGGGATACAAGCGGCGGTGGCGTCCGGGTTGGGGATTTCGGTGCTGCCGGTTTCGGCGCTATTGCCGGAGCATGAGGTGTGCACGGATCTGCCGGAGTTGGCGCCGACGGAACTGGCGCTGGTCAGCCGCGAGGGAGTGTTGAGTGGGATGCAGCGGGGGCTGGTGGAGTTTTTGCGTGGGGAA
>NZ_RCNZ01000071.1:0-11799 GCF_004307525.1 Pseudomonas sp. Sample_21
ACGACCTTGCCAAGGTCGGGGTCGCGAGTTCGAGTCTCGTTTCCCGCTCCAATTTTAAACAGCAGTGCTTTCGGGCGGTGCTGAGTGAAACCAGAACCAAGTCTTCGGATGCGGATCTGGACACCGAAACACACACCATGTGTTCCGGGTAGCGTGTCCCCTTCGTCTAGTGGCCTAGGACACCGCCCTTTCACGGCGGTAACAGGGGTTCGAGTCCCCTAGGGGACGCCATTTGCGGGAATAGCTCAGTTGGTAGAGCACGACCTTGCCAAGGTCGGGGTCGCGAGTTCGAGTCTCGTTTCCCGCTCCAATTTCACAAAAACGCCGATCAGTGATGATCGGCGTTTTTGTTTGTGCGCGTTTTGTGGCGGCAATAAAAAAGGACCTTTTCACAGGTCCTTTTTTTATTTTGCGCCCGGTCATCAATGATCGGGCCCAGGCAGAGCTTTACAGCTTCGGCAACTGCCCGACACGCCCCATCATTTCCGTGACGATCTGCAGATCCAGCAGGAACTGGTCGACGGTCTTGAATTCGCCATCGGTGTGGCCGGTGTATTTGGCTTCAGGTCGCGCCAGGCCGAATTGCACGCCGTTCGGCAATTCGTGAACCGAAGTCGCGCCGGCGGAAGTACCGAATTCCGACTTCATGCCGAGGTTTTCGCTGGCTACGGCAAGCAGCGCCTTGACCCATTCACCTTCGGGGTTGCGATACATCGGTTCGGCCACTGAGTAGTCGAATGCCACGGTAACGTGAGTCTTTTTGCTCCAGGCATCCAGTTTCTCAGCGATCTCAGCCTTGAGCTTTTCCGGGGACTTGCCCTTCGGTACGCGCAGATTCACCGCCAGCTTGAAGGTTTTGTCATCCTCACCGACGTAGGTCAGCGAGGTGGTCAGTGGCCCCATGAACGAGTCGGAGAAGCCCACGCCGAGTTTTTTACCCAGGTAGTCCAGGCCCCAGTTGTCATCGGCATAACGCGCGGCGTCGGTGAACTGGTTGTGCTTGAGCGCGACTTTGCCGTCCAGGCTGTTGATGAAGCTCAGCATTCGCGCGACCGGGTTGACGCCGGATTCTGGTTCGGAGGAGTGCGCAGAAACCCCCGTCACGGTCAGTTTGACGTCTTTGCCATCAACCTTTGCCGCGACTTCGAAGTCGCCGCCGTTGGCCTTGGCATAAGCGTCGCCGGCTTTTTGCAGACTGGCGGCAAGCTCGGCTGGCTTGTCGGTTACCAGTGTGACCACCGAAGCGGACGGAATCTGGTTGGTCGCTTTGCCGCCAGTCATCGAAATGATTTCCGCGCCGTTGCCTTCACCTTTGCGTTTGGCAAAGTTGGCCATGACAGTGCCGTAACCTTTTTCGGCGATCACCACCGGATAACCGCCGTCCAGCGCCATGTTGTAGTTCGGCGTCGGGTTGCGTTCGAAGTAATAAGGAATAGCGTCGCCGCTGGTTTCTTCGGTGGTGTCGACCAGCAACTTGAAGTTGCGCGCCAGTGGCAATTTCTCGTCCTTGATCACTTTCATGGCGTACAGCGCCACGACGATAGCGTTCTTGTCATCCTCGGTGCCGCGACCGTACATGCGATCGCCAATCAGCGTGACTTTGAACGGGTCGAGTTTGGTGCCGTCCTTCAGCACCCAGTTTTCCGGCGTCACCGGCACCACATCGGCGTGGGCATGAATACCGACGACTTCGTTGCCTTTGCCGTCCAGAGAAATTTCGTAGACACGGTTATCGATATTGCGGAATTTCAAACCGAAGGATTCGGCGAGTTTCTGGATCTCGCCGGCAATCTTGATGAATTCCGGGTTGTCGTGTTGCTCCACGCCGTCCTTGCGGAAGGTCGGGATCTCGACGAGTTGGCGCAGGGTTTCCAGCGCGGCCTTGCCATATTTCAGGCGGGTATAAATGCCCAGCAGACGGTGAATTTCATTCTGCTGTTCGGCGTTCAGGGTCTTGTTGTCGAGGAAGGCGCTGATGGACGGGTTGAGCTTATCCGTCTTGGCCAGGTCGCTTTTCGCCAGGCTGCCAAGAAAGCTACGGAAGTCCGTCAGATTCTTGCCGTCGAAGGATTTCAGAATCGCTGCACTTTGCTCGGCAGTGATGTTGGCTTGTGCGGCACTGGTGAACGCTGTGAGGCTGGCCATGACGAGCGTGGCAGCGGCCAGTTTTTTCAGGGAAAAGACCATGTAACAGGCATTCCTTTGCTAGAGATTGGGAAGATATGTCTGACGCTTGCGGCAGAAACATTTTGCAACCTACCACCATGAGCAGGTGAAGAGGGAGTCACAAACTTGATCTGTCGCACAGAAACGCAAAAGAGGCGCACAAATGAAAAAGTCCCGGCAACTGATGCCGGGACTTTTTTTTGCGAGTTACATCGACAGCATCAGGCGTCCGGCAAACAGAATGAGGATGACGCCCATGCTGCGCTCGAACCAGTGTCCAAGGCGCATGAACAGCAGGCGCACTTTGTTGCTGGAGAAAAACAGCGCGACGATCACGAACCACAGCGCGTTGACGAAGCACATCCACAAGCCGTAGAACGCCTGGATCTGTAGCGGTGTGCTGGCGCTGATGATCGTGGTGAAGATGGCCAGAAAAAACAGCGTGGCCTTGGGGTTGGTCGCGTTGGTCAGAAAACCGGTGCTGAATGCCTTGAACAGTGACTGTTCAACCAGCGGCTCATCGGCGGTTTTTTCGCCTTCGACGCTGCTCTTCGGTTTGCTGCGAATCAGGCTGACGCCCAGATAGAGGATGTACGCACCGCCGACCACTTTGGCGACGGTGAGCAGCCACGGCGTGGTGTGCATCAGGGCGCCGACGCCGAGCAGGGTATACAGCACGTGCACGGAAATCCCCGCGCCGATGCCCAGCGCAGTGCAGATGCCGACGAGCCGACCGAAGCGCACGCTTTGGCGGATGGTCACGGCGAAGTCCGGGCCGGGTGCAACCACGGCGAGAAAGTGGATGGTCGCCAATGCGAGAAACTCGCCCAGGTAATTGGAAAGCATGTCAGCTCCAGAAAGTCAGAGGGGAGGCATTGCCGCGATAGCCGACAAAGAACGACAGGCTCAAACGCGGATCGGCCACGCCCGGAGTCACCGAGTGCATGCGCCGCGAATTGAACATGATGAAATCGCCGGGCTGCGGTCGTACTTCGAGGGCGGGCGGCCCCAGCAGCGACGGCTCGATGCCATAACTGTCGCCGCGCATTTCGTCGAATTGATCCGGGGTGATGTGGTCATTCCACATCTGCAAGGCGCCACCCTCGGTGGGCATGTTCAGGTAGACGTTGCAGGCGAATTGCGCCTCGAGGCTGCGCGCCTGAAAACTGTCCGGGGCGTCCTTGGCGAAGATGTCGTGATGAGCAAGAAAGCACACGCCGGGTTTGACCACGCGCGACAAGCCGACATACATCTTGCGCCCGTAGAGATTTTCCAGATGCGCGCCAGCGGGCCAGGATTCGTCGAGCATGCAGCGCAACGTGTCGATCGGCGAGGAGTAGGGCGCGCAGCGCTGGCGCAGTTCGTCGATGTTGCGGGTGGCGCGTTCGAAGTAATCCTCGATCAGCAGCGGCTGGTTTTCCGCCTCGTAAAAGGCCATGCCGATGCGGCCGATACTCGGCGCGTTGATGTAGCCTTCAAAGCCTGGGGCGAGGATCTTGTCACCGATCTCAATCGCCAGCGGCTCGGGCAGAAAGCGTTTGACGCGGATGGCGAGGACTTCTTCGTTGGCCAGTTTTTTTATGCACGTCTCATCGAGACGCTCGACGTCTAGCATCATTTGTTTTAGGTCCATCTATCGATAGTCAACGGAACCGGCGAGTGCGGTTCCCCGGCGTCGGACGTTGCGCGACGGCAACGTCCGAAATGCTCAATCCACGCTGTAGTGGACGGACAGCGTGCCTTTCTTCTGCGAAAGCGACGCGATCGTGACTGTGCCCAGATCCTTCAGGCTGCGTACGTGGGTGCCACCGCAGCCATAGGCTGGCAGCTCACCGAAACTGATTTCCCGCGCGCCCTCGCGCAGTGAAGTCAGACGCGGCAGATCGTGTTCGATCCACTGCTCGATACCGGTTTGCACGGTTGGCGCATCGACTTCTTCCGCGCCATCGCCCGGTTTGAATTGCACCCGGCCTTCGTCCGGCCAGTGGTGCGCTTTGATCGGCATCCAGCCCATGGCCTGAATGAAATGACCGACCAGGTGCCCGGCCGAATGCATGCGCGTGTTGAAGCGGCGGCGTTCTTTGTCGATGCGGATGACGGTCATGCCCAGCGGCAGCGGGCGGTCGACGAAATGCACAATGCGCTCCGCTTCCTGCACCACGCGCGACACCCGGCTTTCACCGATCCAGCCGGTGTCGCAAGGCTGACCGCCGCCCTGGGGGTGAAACAGGGTAGCGCGCAGCACTACGGCGAATTCGTTCTCGTGGGGTGTGCAGTCGAGGACTTCGACATTCGCCTTGAGGTCGTCACTGTGAAAAAACAGGCGAAGCGTCATATTCCATGCCCTGATCGAAGTTCTGTTTTTATTATATGAATCGTGCAATAACGTGATAATCCGTTCGAACATCAAAGGACTTGTGCGTCGTGAGCATCAATCTTCCGCTGCCGCTGTTGGGTGAAATGGCGATTTTCGTCAAGGTTGTCGAGACCGGCAGCTTCTCTGAAGCGGCGCGGCAGATGGGTTCCTCGCCCTCGGCGGTCAGTCGCAGTATTTCCCGATTGGAAAAGGCGTTGGCCACGCGCCTGCTGCAACGCACCACGCGCAAACTGCGCTTGAGCGATGGCGGTGAGGAGGTGTTCAAGCGTTGCCAGGAAATGGTCAGCGCGGCCAGGTCGGTGATGGAAGTCAGCGGCCAGTTCACCCACGAAGCCGAAGGTCTGGTGCGGGTCAGCGTGCCGAAAGCGGTGGGGCGCTTTGTGATTCATCCGCACATGCCGGAGTTTCTGCGCCGCTATCCCAAGGTCGACGTCGAGTTGTTGCTGGAAGATCGTCAGGTCGATCTGATCGATGATCATGTCGATCTGGCGATTCGCATCACTGATCGTCCACCGGCCGGTCTGGTCGGGCGGCAGTTGCTGACCATCGATCATTTGCTTTGCGCCACGCCGCAATACCTGGCCGAACACGGCACGCCGACGCATCCGCACGATTTGCTCAACCACAGTTGTATTTATCTGGGCGAAACGCCGAGCGATGCGCGCTGGAAGTTCAAGAAGGGCAGCAAGGCGGTGACGGTCGGTGTGCGCGGACGCTATGCCGCCAATCACACGGGCGTGCGCTTGGGGGCGGTGTTGCAGCACATCGGCATTGGCAGTCTGCCGTATTTCACGGCGCGTTACGCATTGGAGCAGAAGTTGATTGTGCAGGTGTTGCCGGACTGGACGTTTCTTGCCTCTTACCATGGCGGGTTGTGGTTGCTGCATTCACCGACGCGTTATCTGCCGCCGAAGTTGCGGGTGTTTATTGATTATCTGGTGGAGTGTTTGCAGAAGGAGCCGACGTTGGGTAGACCCGGAAAATCTGCCGGTGGGAGCAATGCGGCTGTGGCGTATGAGCTGCCGGAGAGTGAGGGGTTGCTTTGAGGTTTTTTTGTGGGGGGCTTGGCGGCCTTTGGGCCGACCAGGTTCTTGGGGTTTTGGGTAAATATCCGTTTCTGCGGGTGCTGCGGCTGGCGGTTTCGCCCTTACGGCGAGTCACTTTTTCAGACGCCAAAAAGTAACCAAAACGCTAGCTCCTGCGTTCGGCCCGCTCGCTGGGGCTCGGGGTACCTTCGCTCCGGGACTGATCCGGGCGCAGCGGCTCCGGTTTGCTTCGCTGCACCTCCTTCCGCTGTGTACGACTGCGTCGTACGGTCGCTGCGCTCCCACGCCCGGATCAATCCCTACGCTCAGCCTTCCGACGTCGTTTATGGATCAAGATCAAGAGCGGTACTCGAGCTTGCGCTCATTGTTTTGAGTGGTGAAAAGCGTGTGGTCTGCTTTGGATCTTTGTTGGATTCGCCTCTCACCCCAGCCCTCTCCCCGAGGAGAGGTAGCTGATTTGTGTGCTTTTCAAATCCCGAGTTCAACTCGGACTTTCACATCGACGTAACTCGCCCAAACACCTCGGTCAGTCCCCTCTCCCTCCGGGAGAGGGCTAGGGTGAGGGTGTTTTTGATCTAGAAAAAAAGGCCCGCATGGAATCACCAGTGCGGGCCTTTCGATTACCTGTCGATATCAGTGCTTGCTGTCCTGCGCAGACATGGCCAGCAGTTGTTTTTCCTGGTTCCAGTCGAACGGTTCGTCGTTCTGTTCGGCTTCGTAGCGGCGTTCTTCGAGGGCCTGGTAGAGGTCGATTTCTTCGTCGGAGAGGTAGTGCAGGCAGTCGCCGGCGAAGAACCACAGCAGGTCGCGGGGGATCAAGTGGGCGATTTGCGGGTAGCGGCTGATGACTTGGGTGAGGATGTCCTGGCCCAGGTATTGGCTTTCGATAGGGTCGATCGGCAGGGAGGCCAGCAGTTCGTCGAAGCGCTCGAGGAACAGGGCATGGCTTTCTTCGGGCACTTGTTCGGCCTCACCTACGGCGACCAGGATAATGCGCAGGTGGTCGAGCAACACGAGATGATCGGCAACGACGTTGGACACGAGATAAGTCCTCAAGAGCAAAACGGGCGCGGGAGTATAAAGCCCTCGCGCCGTTTTTTCACATAAACCGGGATCAGCGGACTTTGCCCTCTGCCTGGGTCAGTTCTTCTTTGGCGAAATCATCGACGTCGATCACCTTGCGGCGGGCCGCTTCGGCGTCGCGCAGGCTTTGCGCTTCGACGGCTTGCAGTACGCCGGCTTCCAGTGCGGCATCGATGGCGTGTTCGCCGGCTGCCGGTTTGACCTGGCCGCTCTTCAGTGCGGTGTGCAGTTTCTTGTGCAGCGGTTGCGCGGCGTTAAGCAGGTCGCTGGCGTGTTGCAGTGCGCCCACGGCATCGTCCGCCGATTGCGGGCGGTAGCAGCCGGCGAGCAGTTCTTCCAGCGCCGGATCGCCTTTGGCGCGACCGATGACTGCAGCGACTTCGGCGCCGAGTTTGTCCGATGGGCCTTTGTGACGGCGACCAAACGGGAAGACGATGACCCGCAGCAGGCAGCCGAAGACTTTGTTCGGGAAGTTGCTCAGCAGTTCATCCAGCGCACGCTCCGACTGGCCGAGGCTTTCTTCCATGGCCCAGCGGAACAGCGGCTCCATGTACGCCGGCGAATCCAGGTCGTGATAGCGCTTGAGCGCGGCGGAGGCCAGATACAGGTTGCTCAATACATCGCCGAGGCGTGCCGACAGACGTTCGCGGCGTTTCAGTTCGCCGCCCAGGAGCATCATGCTGAAGTCGGCGAGCATGGCAAATGCGGCGGCCTGACGGTTCAGCGCGCGGAAGTAGCCCTGACTGATCCTGTCGCCCGGCGCATGTTCGAAATGACCGAGCCCGAGGTTCAGCACCAGTGTGCTGGCGGCATTGCTGACGGCAAAACCGATGTGCTTGAGCAACAGGCCGTCGAATTCCTTGAGTGCCTGATCCTTGTCCTCGCGACCGGCCAGGGCCATTTCCTTGAGCACAAATGGATGGCAGCGGATCGCGCCCTGACCGAAGATCATCAGGTTGCGCGACAGGATGTTCGCGCCTTCGACGGTGATGAAGATCGGCGCGCCGTTCCAGCTGCGGCCCAAGTAATTGTTCGGCCCCATGATGATCGCTTTACCACCATGCACATCCATGGCGTGGCTGATGCATTCGCGGCCGCGTTCGGTGAGGTGATATTTGAGGATCGCCGACAGCACCGATGGTTTTTCACCCAGGTCCACCGCGTTGGCGGTGAGCATGCGGGCGGCGTCCATCATCCACGCGTTGCCGCCGATGCGCGCCATGGCTTCCTGAATGCCTTCGAACGCGGACAGCGGTACATTGAATTGCTCGCGAATCTGCGCGTACTGGCCGGTGACCAGACTGGTGAACTTGGCCGCACCGGTACCGACGGCTGGCAGCGAGATCGAACGCCCGACTGACAGGCAGTTCATCAGCATCATCCAGCCCTTGCCGAGCATTTCCTGACCACCGATGAGGTAGTCAAGCGGAATGAACACGTCCTTGCCGGAGTTCGGGCCGTTCATGAACGCGGCGCCCAGCGGCAGGTGTCGACGACCGATTTCCACTCCTGCGGTATCGGTCGGGATCAGCGCCAGACTGATGCCGAGGTCCTCTTCCTCACCGAGCAGGTGATCCGGGTCATAAGCCTTGAATGCCAGGCCAAGCAGGGTAGCGACCGGGCCGAGGGTGATGTAGCGCTTTTCCCAGTTCAGGCGCAGGCCGATGACTTCTTCACCTTCCCACTGGCCTTTGCAGATGATCCCGGTGTCGGGCATCGCGCCGGCGTCGGAACCGGCCAGCGGGCCGGTGAGGGCGAAGCACGGGATATCGTCGCCACGCGCCAGGCGCGGCAGGTAGTGATTACGTTGTTCATCGGTGCCGTAATGCAGCAGCAATTCGGCCGGGCCGAGGGAGTTCGGGACCATCACGGTAGAGGCGAGGTCACCGCTGCGCGTCGCCAGTTTCATTGCCACTTGTGAGTGAGCGTAGGCCGAGAAGCCTTTGCCGCCGTATTCCTTGGGAATGATCAGGGCGAAAAAGCCATGTTCCTTGATGTGCGTCCAGGCCTCGGGCGGCAGGTCCATGGACTGGCCGATCTGCCAGTCGCTGACCATCGCGCAGAGTTCTTCGGTCGGGCCATCGATGAACGCCTGTTCTTCTTCAGTCAGTTGCACCTTGGGATAGGACAGCAGTTTGTCCCAGTCCGGACGGCCGCTGAACAGCTCGCCGTCCCACCATACGGTGCCGGCATCGATCGCGTCGCGTTCGGTCTGCGACATCGGTGGCAGGGTTTTCTGGAACCAGTTGAACAGCGGCGCGGTGAAGTGTTTGCGACGCAGGTCAGGCAGCAACAATGGCGCGGCCACTACCGCCAACAGGACCCAGAAGACAAACAGCAGCCAGCCCGGCGCGTGACTGAAAATCCCCATGGCGACCAGATAGGCCGCAACGATGCCCAACGCGGGCAGCGGGGCGATGCGTCGATGGGCGAGATACGCCACGCCGACGATCAAAACCAGTATCCACAACAACAGCATATTCAGTCCTCCGTGAACCAAGGCAAATCGACCCTCCAGAGCTTAGACGGCATCTGCAAATAAGGGTGGTCAGAGCATGGTGATTGAAATCGTGGGAAACCCCGGATGGTTTTCGTAGGTTCGGTGGGCAACACGTGTGGGAAATCGTTCGTTGCTGCGCAGCTTTGCTTTCAGGTTTGGCCGAAACGTCGTTATCTCTGTGCTCAAGCTGTCGCTAGACTCGTGACTCATCCAGGAGATTGCCGCCATGCACGAATATCTGAGCCCCGGCCGCTTCATCGATAGTGACCACCCGGCGGTGGTGGAGTTCGCCGAGCAGCACCGCGGTGCCAGTAATGATCCGCGTGAGCAGGCGATCAGTCTGTATTACGCCGTGCGCGAGGCGGTGCGCTACAACCCTTACACTTTCAGCCGTGATCCGCAAACCCTGCGCGGCAGTTACGCACTCGCAGCAGGGGAGAGTTACTGCGTGCCGAAAGCCACGCTGCTCGCCGGTTGTGCGCGGCATTGCGGGATCCCGGCGCGCATCGGTCTGGCCGATGTGCGCAATCATCTGTCGACGCCACGTCTGCTCGAGTTGCTGAAAAGCGATGTGTTCGCCATGCATGGCTACACCGAGCTGTTTCTCGACGGCCGCTGGGTCAAGGCGACGCCAGCGTTCAACCAGCAACTGTGCGAGTTGTTCAACGTCGCAGCGCTGGAGTTCGATGGCATCAATGACAGCGTTTTCCATCCGTTCAACCGTGACGGCGCGCAGTTGATGGAGTATCTGCTCGATCACGGCCAGTTCACCGACGTGCCGGAAACCTTCTTCTTCGAGCACCTGCAAAAGTGCTATCCGCATCTGTTCAGTGAGCAACTGCCGGTGCTGCTGGGCGATATGCAGGCCGATTTGAGTCGCACCTGATCCGGCGTATGCTGGCCGTCCACTCACTTGCAAAGAGGCGGTCATGCTGAAGATCTGGGGACGGAAAAATTCATCGAACGTCAGAAAGCCCTTGTGGGCTGCCGAAGAGCTGGGCCTGGCGTACGAGGCCATTGATGCCGGCGGCGCGTTCGGTGTGGTCGACACGCCCGAGTACCGCGCGATGAACCCGAATGGCCGGGTGCCGGTGATCGAGGATGACGGTTTCGTGCTGTGGGAATCCAACGCCATCGTGCGCTATCTGCTGGCTAAACACGCCCCGGACAGCGCCTGGTATCCGGCGGATGCGCAAGCCCGCGCCACGGCGGACAAGTGGATGGACTGGACCACTTCCAGTTTCGCCGGGCCGTTCCGCACGGTGTTCTGGGGTGTGCTGCGTACGCCTGCGGAGAAGCAGGACTGGAAGGCGATCAACGCCGCGATCAAGGAATGCGATGAACTGCTGAACATGGCCGACCACGCCTTGATCAGCCAGCCTTATCTCTCCGGCAATGACATCGGCATGGGCGACATTCCGCTGGGCAGCTTCATTTACGCCTGGTTCGAAATGCCCATCGAGCGCGCTCCGCAACCGCATCTGCAAGCCTGGTATGAACGTTTGAAGCAGCGTGCGGCCTATCAGAAGGCGGTCATGACCGCGTTGACTTGATAATTACTATCGACACACTTGACTGTACTTGTGCGGCGGCGGCAAGCACCATTGCGAACTTGCGCCGCGGTTGTTTCCCTCGCCGCCCGCCCTTATTTACTTCTTTCCTTCCTTCTTGGTGCGTAAATCCGATATGAGTTCCGCTCTGTCCATCCGGCAGCTAACCAAAACCTACGGCAACGGGTTCCAGGCCTTGAGTGGTATCGATCTGGACGTCGCCGAAGGTGACTTTTTCGCCTTGCTCGGCCCCAACGGCGCCGGCAAATCCACCACCATCGGCATCCTCTCGACCCTGGTCAACAAGACCAGCGGCACCGTGAATATTTTCGGCCATGACCTGGACAAGAACCCGGCGGCGCTCAAGCGCTCGATCGGCGTGGTGCCGCAGGAATTCAACTTCAACCAGTTCGAAAAGACCTTCGACATCGTCGTGACCCAGGCCGGTTACTACGGCATTCCGGCGAAAGTCGCCAAGGAACGCGCCGAGCAGTACCTGACCCAGCTCGGCCTGTGGGACAAGCGCGATGTGCCGTCGCGTTCGCTGTCCGGCGGCATGAAACGGCGTTTGATGATCGCCCGTGCGCTGGTGCACGAACCGCGCCTGCTGATCCTCGATGAGCCGACTGCGGGCGTCGATATCGAACTGCGCCGTTCGATGTGGACCTTCCTCACCGAGCTGAACCAGAAAGGCATCACCATCATCCTGACCACGCATTACCTGGAAGAGGCCGAGCAGCTGTGCCGCAACATCGGCATCATCGACCACGGCACTATCGTCGAAAACACCAGCATGAAACAGTTGCTGGGCCAGTTGCACGTGGAAACCTTCTTGCTCGACCTGAAGAACGATTTGCACGCCGCGCCGCAGTTGCTCGGCTACCCCGCCCGGTTGCTCGACGGCCATACCCTCGAAGTCCAGGTCGATAAATCCATGGGCATCACGGCGCTGTTCACCCAACTGGCGCAGCAGAACATCGAAGTGCTGAGCCTGCGTAACAAAACCAATCGCCTCGAGGAGTTGTTCGTGTCCCTGGTGGAGAAAAATCTGTCGAAGGTGGCGGTATGAGTTCCGAG
>NZ_RCNZ01000129.1:0-11748 GCF_004307525.1 Pseudomonas sp. Sample_21
CAGACACAGCGGAAGGAGGTGCAGCGAAGCAAACCGTAGCCGCTGCGCCCGGATCGATCCCGCAGCGAAGGAACCCGAGCCTGCGAGGGCCGAACGTAGGAGCAAGCCTTTTTGGGTACTTTTTCGGCGTTTGGAAAAAGTGCCTCGCCGTAAGGGCGAAACCGTAATCAGCAACACCCGCAGCAACGGATATGTACCCAAAAAACCAGGAGGCAGGCCCCACCAAAATAGCGGGAGCCAGCCTGCTCGCAAAGAGGTGTCAAGCCTCACGACATCACTTGGCCTCGGACTTGAGCTTCAGATACGTCTGATGCATGTCACTCGCCCAACCATCGATCACCGCTTTGACATCAGTGGCTTTCATCACCTGCGAGGAATTTTCCAGCGGCTGACCGGTGCCCTTGCGCACCACTTGAGCCACCACCTTGTTACTGCTGCCGTCGAGGAACACCGCCTCAGTGGCCAACGTGGTTTCCTGATCGCGAATACCGGTGGCCGTACTCACCGCAGCAGCAACCAGCGCAATCGGAATCACCTCATACACATGCAGGCCTTCGGTCTTGCTGCTCACCGCAGTGATCGCCGGCCGTATCACGATGACGCCAGGCCCCGGGCCGGTGGCCAGCGGCAGCGACTTGCTCAGCTCACGCTTGAGCGCCTGATCGTAATAACTGGTGATGCCATTGAGGGTTTGCTGGGGGATTTTTTCCGTCGCTTGCGGCTTCGGATACAACTGGCTCGGTTCGACATAGACGCTGCTGAATTTGTTGATGTCGAGTTTCGGGTCCATCCAGCGCATCACCTCGGCACCCGACGGTGATTTGGTCTCCTTCAGTTGACTGTAATCCTTGAGAAAACCGGAGTACTGGTCTGGCTCGACGGTTTTGCTGGAACAACCCACCACACCCAGGGTGGCGATGCACAGCGTGCCCATCATTGCGGCTAGCTTCATGCTGTAACTCCTGTCAGAAGGCCAAATCGTTTGCATAGGGGGAGTTACAGGTATAGCTAAAACCGCAGCAATTGCGATTGCAAATTACAAAATTCACACGGCGCTGCGCAGCAAGTCACAGCGCTTATTTGACAGACGCGCTGCATGCGGCAAAGCTGCATCCAGATGTATGCACGCCAGAAGGCCAACGCACCGGACTACGGAAGTCGCAATGCCCAAGCACAAAAACAAAGCGGTGCAACCTGAGCCTGACGCGTCACCCTCCTCTTTTTCACGTTACCTGTTTCCAATCACCATCGGTCTGCTGCTGTCGGCCGTGGCAGGCATTGGCTGGTTCCTGTTCAGCCCGGCGACGGCCCCCGTCAAACCCGCAGCGGTCAGCACGCCTGTAGCACCGCCAGCCAAGCCGCAACCGACTGTGGCAAACAAACCGGCAAGCATGGTCGATGAGCAGCAATGCCAGGGCTGCCACAGCGAACAGGTCAAGGACTGGCAAGGCTCGCATCACCAGCTCGCCATGCAGCCGGCGACCGCCGAAACTACCCTCGGCGACTTCAACAACGTGACCTTCAAGGCCGAAAACGAGACAACAAAGTTCACCCGCAAGGGCGATGAATTCTGGGTCAATGCGCCCGGCATCGACGGCAAGAATGCCGACTTCAAAGTGGCGTACACCTTCGGCATCGCGCCGCTACAGCAATATCTGATCGAGGTCGGTCAGGGGCGTCTGCAAGCGCTCGGCGTGGCGTGGGATTCCGAGAAAAATCGCTGGTTTCATCTGTACGCCGGCCAGGGCGTGAACTTCAAGAATCCGCTGCACTGGAGCAAACCGAGCCAGAACGCCAATTTCATGTGCGTCGAATGCCACACCACCGGTTTCAAGCGCAATTTCGATGCGCAGAGCAACAGCTTCAACAGTCAATGGAACAGCCTCGGAGTCGGCTGTCAGGCCTGTCATGGCCCGGCGTCGAATCACCTGGAGTGGACGCAGAAAAAAGACGATTTGATCCATAAGGGCTTCGACGTCGATCTCAAGGACAGGAACGCCACGGTAGAAATCGAAACCTGCGCGCGCTGCCATTCCCGCCGCGCACCGCTGGGCGATGGCTTTACCGTCGGCAAGCGGCTGATGGACGATTACCTGCCCAGCGCCCTGACCCGCGAACTCTATGCGCTGGACGGCAAGATCAAGGACGAAGTGTTCGAACACGGCT
The DNA here is from genome assembly GCF_004307525.1 of Pseudomonas sp. Sample_21. Taxonomy (NCBI): domain Bacteria; kingdom Pseudomonadati; phylum Pseudomonadota; class Gammaproteobacteria; order Pseudomonadales; family Pseudomonadaceae; genus Pseudomonas; species Pseudomonas sp. Sample_21. The sequence goes on from NZ_RCNZ01000129.1 coordinate 2,167, forward strand.
CGTTCCTGCAAAGCAAAATGTTCGACAAGGGCGTGCGCTGCAGCAATTGCCATAACCCGCACAGCAACGAGCTGAAGGCACCGGGCAACGCCGTGTGTCTGCAATGCCACAACACGGCGGGCAAGACCTCGGTCGCCGGCGTCGACGGCAAGGGTCTGCAAGCGAAGAATTACGACTCCATTGAACACACCCGCCACGCCATGGGCCAGCCCGGCTCGCAGTGCGTCGATTGCCACATGCCCGGCAAGTTCTACATGGGCAACGACTTTCGGCACGACCACAGTTTCAGCATTCCCAACCCGGAGCGTGCGCAGAAACTCGGCACCCCAGACGCCTGCCTGACCTGTCACCAGGGCAAGGCCGGCGACAAGGTCACCGCGCAGTTCAAATTGTGGAACGCCACTGCCTCCCCGGCTCAGCAGGCGCCACGCTATGACGAAAGCCTGTGGCTGATCCGCAATGGCCAGCCCGGCGCCGCCGACGCGCTGTACCAGCAATTGCAGCGCAGCAACCTGCCGCCGATCCAGCGCGCGATGCTGCTGGCGGAATTACCGCTGTACCCGAGCGAACAGGCGCTGAAACTGGCCACTCAGGATCTCAAACATCCAGAGCCACAGGTGCGCGACAGCGCGGTGCGGGCAATCAGCGCATTCTTGCCACCGCCGGAGCGTGCGCCGTTATTGGCGCCGTTGCTCAATGATCCAGTGAAAGCCGTGCGCATCGTCGCCGCGCGGGATCTGCTCGGTGCCTCGCGCAACAATGGTCTGGGGGCGGCGCAAGCCAGCTGGAACGCGGCGATTGGCGAGTATGAAGCGGTGCAGAAAAGCCTGCTGGAGCGTGCCGAGGCCAATCTCAATCTGGCGATGCTGTACCAGGCCAGCGGGCGCAGTGTCGAGGTCGAACCGTTGCTGCGCAGCGCCCTGCAACGTGACCCGGACTTCTACCCGGCGCTGGTCACGCTGGCACAGTGGCTGGAAGCGAATGGTCGCGCCACCGAAGCGCAGAAGCTGTTGGATGACAGCCTCAAGCAGCATCCGGATGCGGCGCTGTTGCAGCACACGCGCGGGTTGTCGCTGATCCGTGCCGGCCAGTCCGCCGACGCCATGTCCTACCTGCGCAAAGCCGCACAACTCGAACCGGAGAATGCGCAATACGGCTATGTACTGGCGGTGGCGCTGCATGAGAGCGGCAAGGTTGATGAGGCGTGCGCGATTCTGGAAAGTTTGCTCAAGGTACAACCGGCCAACCGCAATGCGCGGCTGTCGCTGATCCAGTACTACCTCGATAGCGGCCAGGAACCGAAGGCGCAGGTGCTGTTGCAGGGCTGGAAGAAAATGAATATGGGGGATCCGGCGCTCAAGTGATCGGCTGGAGATCGGTGGCCCCTCACCCTAGCCCTCTCCCAAGGGAGAGGGGACCGATTGGGGAATATTCAAGGATTGCACCGACTTGAGCGATCGGCTTTGAATCCGTAATCGACTCGGTCTGTCACTTCGATGTATCACCCAAGACACCCCGGTCAGTCCCCTCTCCCTCCGGGAGAGGGTTAGGGTGAGGGTTAGGGTGACGGGCTGCCAAACCAGTCCCCTCTCCCTCCGGGAGAGGGTTAGGGTGAGGGGCTTTTGATCTTGGCTTTCAGAATCGAACAATCACCACGAAGACGTCTCTCCACTGCGCAAAGCCATCTCCCGCCGGCTATTGGCGCGCATCGCCTTGATCAGCGACACCGTCCCCACCAACAAAATCGCAGCACCAAACAAAAAGTCGATGTTGTACAGCTGGAAATCTTCCACCGGCCCGATCAGCAATGTGCGCACCACCGCAATTCCCACCAGCGTCGCGAGAAAGTCGATCCCCGGTTCATCGCGATAAAACACCAGCATCAGCGGCAGGCACAGCACCAGCAGAAGCAACAGCACCACAACCTTGAACGAGCCTTTGCGCTCGACGCTGAACGCACATTCGTGCGCCCCGTACGGCTTGTAGTCCTCATCGCGGATCATCGAGTTTTTCTCGTTGATGTAGTCGGCGCGGTTGTACTTCTGGATCGGCGTGAAGGTGTTGGACATCTCCATCAGCGTGGTGATGTTCTTGAAGCGCAGGTCGACGCGCTCGCTGCCCTTGAGGTAATACAGCACCGGTTTGTAGCCGTAGCGATAAGTGTCGAAGGGGAACGCCGCGGTCTGGGCGTGCACGCCGATCGGCCGTGGTTCGAGTTCAGCGAAGGCGCTTTTGTTGGTCGACGAGAGGTTGCGGCTCAGCGGCTGCACCTTGATCTGCTCGAGGAAGATCGGCGTCACGCCGAACGACCACTGCAACGGTTCCAGACGCAGGCGCAGTTCGTTGCGGCCCAGGTCATAGCGGTTGAAGGTTCGTTCGGAAACCACCAGCGAGCCGCCAACCATGAACTCACCGCGCAGGTTGTTGGTGACGCGCAAGGACAGTTGATCCTTGCCCAGCAACGCCGCTTCCGTGGTCGGTGGCGTGCCGCACCACGCGGTGCTCTCGCCGACACCGCCAAGCTGGCCGTCGCGGTTTTCCTTGAATACGTAAAAGTAACTGGCCCACAGCGTCAGCAGCAAAAGCGACGCCGTGAGACCGAGGATTTTTTTGCCCGGACTCACTGATCAGACTCCCTTCTTCGGTTCCATCGTCCAGCCGAAAACCCGCTGGCGACGGCGACTCTACCAAAAGGCCATCAGTGACCCAAGGGAAAATGCCGGATCGGCACCGAACCTAAGGGTTTCCCCGGTACTCGCCTCACCCCCCCAAGGAGCGAGCCTGCTCGCGATAGCGGTGTTTGATCGTTACACGCTCTGCGTGGGAATGCAGCCCGGGACGCTCTGCGTCCCAATCTAGGTGCGATCGCGAGGAATCAGGCTTTGCAGTTGCTGCGCCAGAAAATTAGCATCAAACGCAAACGTATCCGGATCCTTCAAACCATTGGTCTTGCGCCACTGCCACGCACCATCCGCCAGGCCAACCAGCGAAATGCTCCCATACCGGGCCGCCGTCAGCCCCATCACTGCCAGGGAAATCTGCCCGCCGCTGCCCATCACATCCGGCACAAACTCCACCGGTTTGCCGGCAATCACGATGCTCAATTTTTCCGTCTTGAACGTCGAGGTCTCCACCGGCACGCTCGGCCCGGACGCGACATACGCCTCGCGACTCACCTCCAGCAGATTCGGCGCCTTGACCGGTTCAAGCCATTGCTCGATCTGGTCGAACAGCGCGCCAATCCGTGTTGCCCATTCAGCTGATTGCGTAGTGAACAGTTGCTTCTTGTGCGCTTCGCTTTCGGCATAGTGGCGAAGCATTTCGCCCAGTTGCTGTACATCGTTCATGAGCAAGTCCCTCGATTAGCCCGCAAGAACAGATAGTGGCAGATCAAGGCGCCTGTGTACGTTTAACCGCTCATCGAAGGCGGCTTTAGCGAAGTCTCTAACCGACAGATGGTTAAAAAAATTGAATTTACCTGTCAGATCTGACAGTTAGGCGCGTTACGAAAGCGATGTTTAATTTCGATGCGAGGTGACCGCTTCAGTGAAGTCGACATCAGGACGCAGGGAAAAGCAAAGTGAAAAAAATCATTCTTTCAGTTTCAATTGCAACACTCATTGGCTGCGTCCAAACGGCTCCTCAGGCACCGTTCGAGCAAAGCGGCAGTAACAATTCGCATGTCGCCATTACCGGCCCGCAAGTGGTCGAGTGGTTGAATACCTTGTACAACTCGAAGTCCCAGAACTGCCATGAATCAGCCAACCAGCCCGCATTCCTCTGTTCGGGGGTCATTTTTCGAGTCACCGACAAAAAGCCGGGCGAGACTCATCACGTCTGGAACCCCAGCCCGACGTCCGTCAAAAATGGTGGCGTGTCATTTTCCTATCTGAGGACCGACTCCAAATACGGTCGACTCGCCTGGGGCCATGGCAACGGGTTCATGCTGTATCCGATTTTCGGCGCCCCACAAGACAAGGTTGATCTCGATGTGTTGTGTTCATTTCCAATCGATGGCTGGACCTGGAACCGCACCACGCCTTGCGGTCATCACGCCTCGTATCCGGCGTCCAGCCAGCGTTGCCAGAGTGCAGGGGTAACCACGGCCGAGCAGTGGAAAAGCGTGTGGGACAACTCACCCAATAGCCATCACATTCGCCAGTGCGGCTTCGATGTTTCAGAGGCAACCGGCAAGCCGGCCGCGGTGCCGTTCTATCAATCGGTCAGAGCGCGCGGAATGTTGAGTCAGAACCCAACGCATTTCACTGAACAGAATGAAGTCGTGGTCAAGACCTGGCCACAGAATCTGCAAGACACCTTACCGCTCATGGCGTTCTTCTTTATCGCCGGTGGCGGCAATGCCGGTCTGCCCGAGGCTCAGGGCAACCAGAAGGACTTTTACAACTCCACCACCCGAAGAATATGGGTGCCGGTCATCCGTTTATTTCCGCCTTCGACCCCCACCAGCGAGGCCACGTTCCAGTACGTCGAGTCCGACCAACTGATCAGGCCCTGAGTCCCTCTGCTTCTGCGAATCCACTAAGTCAAATAAACCGGGAGACGTCCATGCCAGTAATCATCGAGGCTCAAGCGCAGCCGCAAGACATCGCCCCCGTATTGATTCCGGGATGGGTCACCCCGATTCAACATCCTGATAATCCGCACGGCGGCTTGCCGTTATCGCTGGCCGTAAACGGAGAGGTCCGCTTGCTGATCGACCCTTGGTTGAACCAGAACGCTTTCGACACGGCCGGTATATTGCTCGAAGATTCGCAAGTGCCGGTGGTTCCCCACACTATCCAACCGGGCGAAGAAAATCAGCGCTTCACCATGGGGCTGCCTGAAGGCATGCTCAGAAACGGCGTCAACCGCATCCGCCTGCAAGTCACGCGGATTGCTCAAACGCCTGTTGAATCGCTTGGGCTGAAACTGCTCTACAACCGCCCCCGCCCAGCGGGTGAGATTGCGCAAAGCGGGGATAACCCGAACCTGGTCATGACATTACCGGACGATGTGTTAAACGGCATCGACGCCGTGCGCGCGGCGGTGGGCGTTGATGTCACGCTGCGATACATCCATATGCGCGAGCGAGACGTCATTACGCTCGATTGTGACGGTCAGACCAAATCCCACACCGTGACTGCTGCACAAGCAACCGCCGGCGCTGTGGTATTGAAGCTGTTTACCAACGACTTCTGGCAAGACAATCCGAGGTTCGCATTGCGCTTCAGGGCTATGGACCAGCTCGGCAACTCATCGGGGCCACAGGCAGTCTGGTCCGCTGCCACGCTGGTGGACGTTCATATCCGCAAACAGCCGGAACTCGATTTGCCAGCGCCCAAGGTTCTGGAAGCAAAGGAGCTCAATGGCAAGCAGCTGAATTTCGTCAGGGACTTCTATGACGCTGCGTTCGCCACCGTGGAGGTCAGCTACACCGGTTCCGACACAGGACAAACTGTGCAAGTCAAATGGCTGGGACGAAACTATACCTATCGCACAGCCGTACAGACCGTAGCCCGCCCGGGGCAGATATTGCGGTTCCAGATTCCGCGACTTGAGGTCATCGATAACGCCGGCGCCGGCCACGCAGAGGTGACCTATACCGTGAGGCTGCCTGGTACCACGGTAGAAATTCCCTCACGCGATCTGGACTTGACCGTTACCGGGCAGAAATATCTTTTGGGAGAACCCTCCCTTAATTCCGACAATACCAATTTAAGGGCTTATTACCCCGCATTGATTGATGGTTCCTACACGGTGCGCATGGCGTTACACGGCGTCGTCGTTCGCTACGGCGAAGAGGTGCTGATTAAAGATCCTGACTACACCAACCTCCCGATCCCTGCGGCGTGGATCCTGGAAAATCGAGGACGGGAGGTGATTCTCAACTACACGCTGAACCGGACAGGCGCCAGCGAGCCACTGGTTTTTTCCTGGTGCCGAAGAGTGAGGCTTTAGCGGCGTACCACTAGAAAATTCTACTCGAACACTACATTCCAGAATTGAGATTCGGCGAGACAAGGACTCAGTCATGCGCAAAATAATCGGTTCACTGCTTATAGCCTTGTTGATTGGTTGCTCTCAAAGCCCATCGCAACCGCCACATATCACCAACACCAGCAATGCTCTGGTACTGGACGGTCCCGCCACCGCCAGTTATCTAACGACGCTTTATGGCCGCAAGTTTCCCAATTGCAACAAAGTGAATTCGCAACCCTCTTTCCTTTGCTCAGGTGTGATGCTTCGGGTAACAGTCAAAGACCCCAACAATACTTATAAGGTCTGGGAGCCCAGCCCTATCTCTGTTACCAGCGGCGGTATTTCGTTTTCCTACCTTCGTGCCGACACCAATTTCGGCCGATTGGCCTGGGGTTACGGCAACGGCTACATTCTTTACCCGGTCCTGGAGCGACCCGCCAATACCGATCAACTGCAAGTTCTGTGCTCTTACCCGATGGACTCCTGGGGCTGGCATCGCGGTAAAAATGGCGTGTGCATTCCTACCCCTGCACACCCTGAAAGCGGCTACTGCCACAACGCGAATGTAACCACTGCAGAGCAGTTCAAAGCAGCCTGGGACAGGGCAACCGTGAACAAAAACCTCCAACAGTGTGGCTTCGACGTGCGAGACGAGCGTAATACCCTGGCAGCTCCGGCGTTCTATCAATCGCTGCGCGCCAAGGCAATGTTAGGCGCTACCGGTTTCAACGAACACAACGAAGTGATTATCAAAACCTGGCCAGCCGGCAAGGCAAACGCATTTCCGATACTGGCGTTTTTTTATATTTCCGGCGGGACTGACCCTAAACCGCTCGCCGATGCAAGATACAACCAACAAGACTTTTACAACTCCACACACCCCAATAGAACGATACCGATCATCCGTCTGGTGCCCGCGACCAGCGCTACTGGTACTACAACTTTCAGCTATGTCGAAGCCGATCAGGTGGTGAAACAATGAACAGATATCACGCAAAATACTGCCTGCTCGCATTGGCACTGACTGCCTCCTGGCTGCGCATGACTGAGGTGGCCGCTGCCGAAACCGCACCCTCCGCAGTGGATGGCGAAAGCGTGATCGTGATTGTCGAGCGCTGTAATCGCTACATCCAGAACGCCTACTGGTTTTACCGGGACTATCAATGGGTGCTCGCCATCTCGCCAACGCCCTGTGCCAGAAGAACGCAGTCACCTGGCACACCTTTCATCTGGAATGAACTGACGCGCGACTATTCCAATAGTCGCTATTGGCAGAACACTCATGGCATGCGTCACCAGCTGATTTGCCACATGGCGATCGCGCGGGACAAGCCGGAATGGAACCTGGAGCCTTGGCGCCCGGATGTCGGTTATGCCAGAACACTGGAAGCCAGATGTAATCACACCCAGCCGCTCCCCGAAAAAGCACCATGACACCTGAATGAAAGTTTGCCGATACAGTTGATCTGGAGCTGGCGTGAGGCGGAAAACCACCGGAAACTTCGGGCAGGCCAGGCTCCATTGAGCCCGGCATTGCCCGAGGAGTTCAAATGCGCACCATCGGCCTTATCGGCGGCATGAGCTGGGAGTCCAGCGCCGAGTACTATCGCCTGATCAACCAACAGGTTCGCGAGCGGCTCGGCCGGTTGCGCTCGGCGCAGTTGCTGATGTACAGCGTCGATTTCGGCCCGGTCGAACAGGCCCAGCACGCCGGGCGCTGGGACGATGCAGCGGCGATTCTGGTGGATGGCGCGCGCCGGCTCGAAGCTGGCGGCGCCGAGTGTGTGGTGCTGTGTACCAACACCATGCACAAGGTCGCCGAGCAGATTCAGGCGGCGATCAGCATTCCGTTCCTGCACATCGCCGAACCCGCCGCTCAGGCCGCACTGGAAATCGACGCGCGCACGGTCGGGTTGCTCGGCACCGCGTTCACCATGGAGCAGGACTTCCTCAAGCAGCGTTTGATCGCCCAAGGCCTGACCGTACTGGTGCCGGATGATGCCGAGCGCAAAGAGGTGCACCGGATCATCTACGACGAACTCTGCGTGGGCGTGATCAGCGAACAATCGCGAGAAATCTACCAACGCGTCATCGAATCCCTGACCGCCCGTGGCGCCCAGGCGATCATCCTCGGCTGCACCGAAATCGGCCTGCTGATCAAACCCGAACACAGCGCCCTGCCTCTGCTCGACACCACCGAGCTGCATGCGCAGTCAGCGGTGGCGTTCGCACTGGGCGACTGACTCAGGGTTTCGACGAACCGCGCAGACGGGCCATGTTCAGGGTGTCGACCCACTGCCCGTCGCGCACCGCGTAATCACGCAACAGCCCTTCGGCCTCGAAACCGAACTTGCGGTAGAGGCCGATGGCTGCCTCGTTATCGGCGTACACCGTGAGTTCGACGCGGTGCAGATTCATCCAGTTGTCGGCAACGTCCAGCGCCGCTGCCAACAACATCGATCCCACGCCTTTGCCCTGCCAGGCTACCGCGACCGCCATGCCGAAACTGCCGGCGTGAGCGCGGCGCATCCTTGAATAGGCTTCCAGACCGAGATTTCCGATCACCACGCTTTGGTGCAGAGCAACCAGTTTCAGCGCGCGCTCGCTGTCGGCCTGCAGTCGCTGACGCCAGACCTCGGCGGATTGAAACGGCATCTGCAGCACCTGCCGCGCAACGGCGGGGTCGTTGTAAAGCGCAGTGATGCCTTCGAGGTGGGATTCGTTGGAGCGTTCGAGATGGATCGTGGAGGTTGGGTCTGACATGGGATCGGTCCGTGATCAACGTGTGGCTGGTCACTCTAAACCGCTGATCTGGAATCTGGCGAGATGAAATTGTGGGATCGAGCTTGCTCGCGAAGGCGTTGGCTCAGATTAAAGTGTCGACGGGCAGATTGCATTCGCGAGCAGGCTCGCTCCCACATTTTGATCCAGCCCGGGCACACCCCTGTGAGCACTGAAGATTCATGTGGGAGCGAGCCTGCTCGCGAAAGCGACCTCACAGCCAACACCTGCTTCCCGGCAAAAAACATCTACCGTGCTGTCGCCAACTTTTGCCTTTTAAACGCCGCTGTTTAAAAGACACCTCCAGACACGCCTTCCAAGCTACAAATTCTTGCGCCATTGCCTACAGCTACGCCAGAATCCGCCGGCTTGTGCGCCTTGGGGGCGGGTTCTATGGTGGTGCGGTCGCTGAATGTTCAGTGATCGGGTTTAGCAGCCCGGGTTATCTCTAGACGCACAAGGTCTTGCCGTTATGGCGGCTTTGCGCGGGGCACTTCGGTGCGCCGGGTTCTAGAGTCCTGGTCTGCTAACCCGCGTACAGCCGCCACCTCCTTCGTTAGCAGCGAACGGTGGCAGCTTCACCACTCTAGAGGCTTCACCCATGATCAAACCAACACCCAACCCACCCGAAACCGACCCCACCTCCCCCTACGAATCCCTCGACTCGAAAAAACTCCACCAAGCCGCCGACCGCGCCCTCGACCACTACCTCTGCCCACCCGGCTCTACTCCACCGCCGTTCAGCCCCCGCGCCATGTACGCCGTCACCGCCGACACCAAAAACGAAGACCTGCTGGCCAACGCCTGCGAAACCCTCGCCTC
>NZ_RCNZ01000077.1:0-10735 GCF_004307525.1 Pseudomonas sp. Sample_21
GAGCGAGCTTGCTCGCGAAGAGGTCCTGTCAGGCACTGATGCATCTGAATGACACTCCGCATTCGCGAGCAGGCTCGCTCCCACAAATGGAATTCGGTCTGGACCGAAATCTCCGCCACGGCCAAGGCCCCATGTGGGAGCGAGCCTGCTCGCGAAGGGGTCCTGTCAGGCACTGATGCATCTGGATGAAACTCCGCATTCGCGAGCAGGCTCGCTCCTACATGGGATTGCGACCAATTCAGAGAGAGTGTGTTTGAACCAATCTAGAGCTGTCGGCCCTTGACCTTCAGGTGCCGCGCATACCAAGGTCGCTGCGGGACTTTACGGAACAGCTCGGTCATGTTGTCTTCGTCGCCAAAAGTGATACGCAGCGCCAGTTTCATGGTTTCCGGGTCCATCTCCACGGATCGCCCAGCTTGCAGGCCGGGCACGGTGCTGCAGCCGTGGGTGTCGGGGCCGAGCCAGGGGTCGGCGATTTCCACCCAGCGCCCCGGTGCAAACCATGGCACGCCGTTGACTTCCAGACGGCTCACTTCGCCCGGATGAAAACGTTCATGGGCGCGGAACCAGTCTTCCAGGCGATCATCGATCCAGCCGTGGAAACGCCAGAACACCGGGTTCACATGGGAGGAAAACGGATCACCGAGAAAGTCGTTTTCCGGCGCATACCAGCGCGCAGCGAAGTCCGCCTGATCACGCGCCATCGGCACCGGAATGTCGTTGGACGGATCCCGTGCCACCGAAGCCCAGCGCATGTGCAGCCAGTCGTGCAGGCCCAGTTCGACTTCCGAACCGAACTGGCCAAGGGTCAATTTCGACAAGTAACGCGGGTCGCGGTACTGCGATTCCCAGACCAGGAAATTGCTCTGGAAAGTCTCCGCCGCTTTGATGTCGCTGACCCATTTGGTGTACTCGTCATCACCTTCGGCCAGCCAGGTCGGCGGCAGTGAGTTCCCGTCGTGGTTGTCGAAGTAACGGGCGAAACCCTGCCGGTCACGTTCCAGCTCAGGCTGCGGCTGCGGGAACGCCGGCCAGGAAGGCAAATCCTGCATCGAACGGGCGATGCCGAGCATGTGCCGATGCATAAAGAAAAAATCCACGCCCGAGCCATTGCGATCCTTGCTTGGCCCACGGGCGTCGCGCTCCTTGTCACGCGGCCCGGGCTGCCAGCCGATGCCGCGCAGCGCTTCGCGTTTTTTCTCCGAGAGCTTGTGCCACTTGTCGCGGGTGGCGTGCCAGAGCTGGTGGAACAGGCGATGCTCGGGCGCCACCAGCCAGGCCAACAGTTGCGGATTGAGCCCAGTGCGTTCACGGGCCTCGGGAAAACGCCGCTTGATGGCGATGAACTGATTGTCCAGCTCGGGCAACGCCAACGGCCGGTCCAGACGCAGCACTTGCCCGGTGAACGTGGCGCTGCCGGCATTGCCGAACGCTGCCCAGACTTCATCCAGTTTGACTTTTAATTCATACACCGGTGGCGCAAGTGGCGCATCGGTGCGCAGCAGGCGCCAATACATCTCGGCGCCGTTGCCCGGTGCCAGATCGCCAATGACTTGATAGCGCACAGGCCCTTCGGCACGCAGATTGGTGCCGGTGTCGAGATAGCCGCGCAAGCCGCGCCCACGATGGGCGATGTCGAGAAACAGCTCCAGACCTTGCGCAGGCAGACCATCAAGCCCCGCCGCCGCACCGGTAAAGCGAATGTCCCAGACCCCACGCAAATTGTCCGCCAGCTGTTGCCCGGCGGTGTCCGCCAGATCGACCGTGGCCTCGCCCGGGGTGATCGGAAACTCCTCGCGAGTCAGTTCACGATGTGCATAAAAAGCGGCAGGCAGCGCGGCGCCCGTGAGTGCCATGCCCGCCATGAACCAGCGTCGAGAGATCGTCATTGCCCTACCTGTGTCAGCCATGAAGCAGGCTTTATCCAAGCTAGAACGTTTGCTCATCGCTGAAATTTACGCCGCCGACAAAACATCATCCGCGCCGCTGCCGGGCATTTGTAACGCACACCTAAATTAGCCGTGCAGCCACTCGTTCTTCCCAGATAGCAAAGGCCCCTGCGCCTGTACCTCGACGGCGAACCTGAATGAGATGGCAATGACAAAACCGCGTTGGAAAAAGGCTCTATTCATCGGCCTGCCGCTGGCCCTGGCGATCAGTGCCGGCGCAGGATTTCTGGCCTGGGATTACTGGAACAACCCCGGCTACACGGTGAAGGTAATGAAACAGGCGACGGAGTTGCAGGATCGCCTGCTGTCGTTCGACAGCCACATCACCGTGCCGCTGAGTTTCGGCAGCCACGACCACGAAGCCGACAAGGATGGCTCGGGCCAGTTCGACCTCATCAAGGCCAGTCGTGGGCGCTTGTCCGGCGCCGCGCTGACGGTGTTCGGCTGGCCGGAAATGTGGAACGGCCCGAACGCCCCGCACCGTCCCACCGAGGGTTTTGTCGAAGAAGCGCGCAATCAGCAGGAGGTGCGTTACAAGATCATTTCCGGGATTGTCCGCGACTTCCCCAATCAGGCCGGCATCGCCTACACGCCGGATGATTTCCGCCGTCTGCACGGCGAAGGCAAGTTTGCGATTTTCATCAGCATGCTCAACGCCTATCCACTGGGCAATGATCTGAGCAAGCTCGACCTGTGGGCCGGGCGCGGCATGCGCATGTTCGGTTTCAGTTACATCGGCAACAACAGCTGGGCCGACTCATCGCGACCGCTGCCGTTTTTCAATGATTCGCCCGATGCCCTCGACGGTCTGTCGGACATCGGCAAACAAGCGGTGCAGCGCTTGAACGATCTGGGCGTGATCATCGATGTTTCGCAGATGTCGACCAAGGCCCTCGAGCAAGTCGCCGAACTGAGCCGCACACCGCTGGTGGCCTCGCACTCGGCGCCCCGGGCGGCTGTGGATATCCCGCGCAACCTCAGCGACAAAGAGCTGCAACTGATCAAGAACAGTGGCGGCGTGGTGCAGGTCGTCGCCTTCTCGCAGTATCTGAAACCGTTGACCCAGGGCACGCAGGACAAACTCAATGCGCTGCGTGCGCGCTTCGATCTGCCGCCACTGCCCAACCTCGCCATGGCACTGATGCCGGGCGATCCGATCATCACCGCCTGGTCGGAACAGAAGCTCGGCCAGTACGCCAGCGGCCTCTACGCGATCCTCGAAGAAGAACCGAAAGCCACTCTCAAGGACTTCGGCGACGCCATCGATTACACAGTGCGCAAGATCGGTATCGACCACGTCGGCATTGCTTCGGATTTCAACGATGGCGGCGGCATCAAGGGCTGGGAAAACGTCGGCGAGATTCGCAACGTCACCGCCGAACTGCTGCAGCGCGGCTACTCCGAAGCGGATATCGCCAAGCTCTGGGGCGGCAACTTCATGCGCGTCTGGGATCAGGTACAAAAAGCCGCGAAACCGGCGCTGGCGTCACGCCAGGAGGTGGCGCGACCATGACTGATCGTCGCACTTTCCTGAAGCAGGCCGGCCTGCTCGCCGCCGCCCTGCCCCTGGGCGCCAGCCTGAGTGCACCGGCGGCCATCGCTGCCGCGCCGACTGCGTCGCGGGACAAATGGGCGCAGTTGGGTCAAATGTTCGATCAGGATCCTCAGGCGATTCACTTCGCCAATTTCCTCGTCACCTCGCATCCTAAACCGGTGCGCGAAGCCATAGAACGCCATCGCGCGGCGCTGGATGTGAATCCGGGTCTGGCGATGGATTGGGATCTGGGCGTCACCGAGAAGCGCGAAGAAAACGTGCGCCACTGGGCCGGCCAGTATCTGCAAGCCAAACCGGCGCAAATCGCCCTGACCGGCAGCACCACCGAAGGCCTGGCGATGATCTACGGCAGCGTGCAGGTGCGCGCGGATCAGGAAATCCTCACCACGGTTCACGAGCATTATTCGACGCGCAACATTCTCGATTTCCGCAGCCGTCGCGACGGCACGCGAGTGCGCAAACTCAAGCTGTTCGAAACCCCGCAGAGCATTTCGCTGGATCAGGTGCTCAACACGATCAATCGCAATATCCGCCCCGAGACCCGCGTGCTGGGCATGACCTGGGTGCATTCGGGCAGCGGCGTGAAGCTGCCGATCAGCGAGATCTCGCGGCTGGTCGACGAGCACAACCGCCAGCGCGACGACCAGGATCGGCTGATCTACGTGGTTGATGGCGTGCACGGTTTCGGCGTCGACGACCTGAGTTTCCCGCAGATGAACTGCGACTTTTTCATCGCCGGCACGCACAAGTGGATGTTCGGCCCGCGCGGCACCGGCATCGTCTGCAGCCGCACTGAAGAACTGAAATACGTCAGCCCCAGCGTGCCGACCTTCTCCGAGGCCACGGCCTTCTCGACCATCATGACCCCGGGCGGCTACCACGCCTTCGAGCATCGCTGGGCGCTGGACGAAGCCTTCAAGTTGCACCTGCAACTGGGCAAAGCCGAGGTGCAGAAGCGCATTCATCAGCTCAACAGTTACCTCAAGCAACGCCTGCAAGAGCACCGCAATATCGAGTTGGTGACCCCGCTCGACTCGCAGTTCTCCGCCGGCTTCACCTTCTTCCGGATCAAGGGCCAGGACAGCGACGCAGTGGCCGCCTGGCTGATGCAGAACCGGGTGATCTGCGACGCGGTCAGCCGCGATGTCGGGCCGGTGATTCGCACCGCCCCGGGCTTGCTCAACAGTGAAGCCGAAGTGGATCGCTTCATGGACATCCTCGGCAAAAAGCTGCTTGCCTGACCCTCGACTGCCGTTTTCCTTTCAAAGAGACGACCCATGAAAAAGCCTCACGCGTCACTCCTCTCCAAAGCCCTGCCCGCACTGGCGCTAAGCGCCCTCTGCGCTGCGCTGTTGCCCGGCAGCGCGCTGGCGGCGACCGCGCCTGCTGCGGGCAAAGTGTTCAAGGATTGCAAGGACTGCCCGGAAATGGTCGTGTTGCCAACCGGCAGCTACACCATGGGCACGCCGGATGATGAAGTCGGCCGGCAGCCGGACGAAGGCCCGCTGCACACGGTGACGTTCAGCAAACCGTTCGCTATCAGCCGCTCACAGGTGCTGGTGGGCGAATGGGACGCCTACGTGCGCGAGACCGGCAACAAACCTTACGACTTCGATGACCGCCCCGGCCGCCGCTGCACCGCCGGCAAACCGGAATTCAAACAGACGCCCCGCGATCCGGCGGTGTGCATGAACGTCGCCGAAGCCCAGGGCTACATCGACTGGCTGTCGAAAAAGACCGGCCACGCCTATCGCCTGCAAAGCGAATCGATCCGCGAATACGCCGCCCGTGGCGGCAGCACCGGGCCTTTCCCCTTCCCGTTCGATGAGGGCAAGGATTACCAAATTTCCAAGCACGCCAACACCTACGGCGCGGCCGACGGCTACAACTTCACCTCGCCGGCCGGCACCTTCCCGGCCAATGCGTTTGGCGTGTTCGACGCCCACGGCAACGTCTACGAATGGACCGCCGACTGCTACCACCCGGACTACTCCGGCGTGCCCGCCGACGGTCGCCCATGGACCCAGGAAAACTGCGAACGCCAGGTCATGCGCGGCAACGACTGGGGCGAAGCGCCGATCTTCTCGCGCTCGGGCAACCGCAACAGCAGCTGGCCGACCAGCAAGGGCGACTGGCTGGGCTTTCGCGTAGTACGCGACCTCTGACACCACTGCCCTCGACGAGCGCAGCCACGCCTGCGCTCGGTTAAAGAAACTCCGCGACCATTCGTTTTCCTTAAGTACCGGCACTCCCTCCGCATCGAAGCAGGAATCCTCCATGACCAAGCCTACGCGTGGGGCGATCAACGAATTGTTCGCCCTGCTCAAGCCCTTCCGCCTGATCGTCTCGGCGTCCATCGTGCTCGGCATGCTCGGCGGCCTGAGCGTCACCGTGCTGCTGGCGACCATCAACAACGCCCTGCATTCCGATGACGGCCTGACCCGCACGGTGGTGATGATCTTCGCCGGCCTCTGTGCCCTGGCCCTGCTGACCACGATCCTGTCGGACATCGGCACCAACTACGTCGGCCAGCACATCATCGCCAAACTGCGCAAAGAACTGGGGGAGAAAGTCCTGTCGGCGCCGATCGACCAGATCGAACGCTATCGCAGCCATCGCCTGATTCCGGTGCTGACCCACGACGTCGACACCATCAGCGACTTCGCCTTCGCCTTCGCGCCCCTGGCGATTTCGATGACCGTGACCCTTGGCTGCCTCGGCTACCTGGCCATGCTGTCTTGGCCGATGTTCCTGATGATGCTGGTGGCCATCGCCATCGGCACCACCATCCAGGCGATTGCGCGGGCCAAGGGCATGCGCGGTTTCTACGCCGCGCGCGATTCCGAAGACGAACTGCAGAAGCACTACAACGCAATTGCCGAAGGCGCCAAGGAACTGCGTATCCACCGGCCGCGTCGCCAGCGCATGTTCGTCGCCGGCATTCAGAAAACCGCCGAGAAAATCTGCGACACCCAGATCAGATCGATCAACACCTTTGTCATCGCCAAGTCGTTTGGCTCGATGCTGTTCTTCGTGGTCATCGGCATGGCCCTGGCCCTGCAATCGCTGTGGCCGAGTGCCGACAAAGCGGTGATGAGCGGTTTCGTTCTGGTGCTGCTGTACATGAAGGGGCCGCTGGAACACCTGATCAGCACCCTGCCAATCATCAGCCGCGCACAGATTGCCTTCCGCCGCATCGCCGAACTGAGTGAACAGTTCTCTTCACCGGAACCGCACCTGTTGCTGCAGGATCAGGGCAGCAAGCCGGCCGCCGTCAACAGCCTGGAACTGCGCAACGTGCGCTACGCCTTCCCTCCCGTGGAAGGCAGCGAACCGTTCCGCCTCGGGCCGGTGAACCTTCGTATCGAACAGGGCGACATCGTGTTCATCGTCGGTGAGAACGGCTGCGGCAAAACCACGCTGATCAAACTGTTGCTGGGGCTATATGCGCCGACCGAGGGCGAAATTCGCGTTAACGACAAGCCGATCACTGCGGTCAACCGCGACGATTACCGGCAGAACTTCACGACGATCTTCGCCGACTACTACCTGTTCGATGACTTGATCCAGGGCGATCGTGAAGTGCCGCAGGATGCCACCCGCTACCTCGAACGTCTGGAGATTGCGCACAAGGTCAGCGTGCGCGACGGCGCGTTCAGCACCACCGACCTGTCCACCGGTCAGCGCAAACGCCTGGCACTGGTCAACGCCTGGCTCGAAGAGCGCCCGGTGCTGGTGTTCGATGAATGGGCGGCGGATCAGGACCCGACCTTCCGGCGGATCTTCTATACCGAGCTGCTGCCCGACCTCAAGCGTCTGGGCAAGACCATCATCGTGATTTCCCACGACGACCGTTACTTCGACGTCGCCGATCAACTGGTGCGCATGGAGGCCGGCAAGGTCAGAAGCGAACTGCAAACCGCTTGATCGAGGCAGCCGCGACCGGGCCGGAGAAAAAACTTTTCCGGTTTGCCGCGGCTTCCTCGTCTTAATGAGATGAATAAGAACCATTAACAACTATACCTGCCAAGGTCTTAACCTCATGTCCGCATCCCGTTTCATGCTTCGCCCTCTGACTCGAGCCCTGCTGATGCACGGCGCGACCCGCACACGCCTGGCCGGTAGCGGCCTGGGTCTGGCACTGACCCTCGCGACAGCACCGTATGTCCAGGCCCAGGAATGGACCCTGAACATCCCGGCCCAACCGCTGGCCCAGGCCCTGCAAACCCTCGGTCAGCAGACCAGCCTGCAAATCGTCTACAGCCCGGAAAGCCTGCAAGGCCTGCGCTCCAGCGCCCTCAACGGCCGCTATCAGGATGACGAGTCGCTCAAGGCCATGCTCAGCGGCACCGGCATCCGCTATCAGCGTGACGGCAACACCGTCACCGTGCTCGGCCCGGCCACCGGCGGCAGCGCGATGGAACTGGCGCCGACCAACGTCAACGCCAACCGCCTCGGCGCCACCACCGAAGGCAGCAACTCCTACACCACTGGCGGCGTGACCATCGGCAAGGGCGTGCACTCGCTCAAGGAAACGCCGCAGTCGGTCACGGTGATGACCCGCAAGATGCTCGACGACCAGAACCTCAACACCATCGAACAGGTGATGGAGAAGACCCCGGGCATCACCGTCTACGACTCGCCAATGGGCGGCAAATATTTCTACTCGCGCGGTTTCCGCATGACCGGCCAGTACCAGTACGACGGCGTGCCGCTGGACATCGGCAGCAGCTACGTGCAGGCGGACAGCTTCAACAGCGACATGGCCATCTATGACCGCGTGGAAATCCTCCGCGGTGCGGCCGGCATGATGAAGGGCGCGGGCGGCACCGCCGGCGGCGTCAACTTCGTGCGCAAGCGCGGCCAGGACACCCCGCACACACAGCTGTCGCTGTCGGCCGGCACCTGGGACAACTATCGCGGCCAGGTCGACACCGGCGGCCCGCTGAACGACGCCGGCACCGTGCGTGGCCGCGCCGTGGTGACCCAGCAGACCCGTCAGTATTTCTACGATGTGGCTGAACGCCGCGACCAGATCTACTACGGCGCCCTGGACTTCGACCTCAGCCCCGACACCACCCTCGGTCTGGGCATGGCCTATGAAGACGTCGACGCCACCCCGTGCTGGGGCGGCCTGCCGCGCTACGCCGACGGCTCCGACCTGCACCTGAAACGCTCCACCTGCCTGAACACCTCGTGGAACAACCAGCGCAGCAAACGCGCCACCTACTTCGCCGACGTCAAGCACCAGTTCAACGACGATTGGTCGCTGAAAGTTGCCGGTGTCTACTCGCGCAACACTCAGGACATGGAATATTCCTTCCCGAGCGGCACAGTGCCGTTGGGCGCCACCGCCACCAATACGCTGATGCTCGGCAGTACCTATGACTACGATCAGCGCGACTACGGTTTCGATGCTTACGTCGACGGCAAATTCGACGCTTTCGGCCAGCAGCACGAACTGATCGTCGGCGCCAACGCCAGCCGTTCGCACAAGGACGACTTCTACGCGGTGGCGGCATTGCCACAGCGCCAGAACGTGTTCAACCCGAACCACAACATCCCGCAGCCGGATGAAAGCTACTACCTGGCCAACGCCTCCCGTGGCGGCCCGGTGGACATGCACATCAAGCAATACGGCGCTTACTCGATCGCCCGCCTGAAACTCGCCGACCCGATGACCCTGGTACTCGGCAGCCGGGTCAGCTGGTACAAATCCGACACCGACTCGGTGCAGTACTTCCGTGGCGAAGGCACCGAGGTCAACACCCAGTCCACCGAAACCGGCCAGGTCACGCCGTTCGCCGGCCTGCTCTACGACCTCAACGACAACCTGACCGCCTATGCCAGCTACACCGACATCTTCACCCCGCAAGGCTCGTACAAAACCATCGACGGCAGCACGCTCAAGCCGCTGATTGGCCAGAGCTACGAGCTGGGGATCAAGGGTGAGTGGTACGACGGTCGCTTGAACACCACGTTCAACCTGTTCCGCACCATCCAGAAAGACGCGGCCCAGGATGACCTGCGGTGCGAAGACAGCTCCTGCCAGATCAACTCCGGCAAGGTCCGCGCCCAGGGCTTTGAAGCTGAAGTCAGCGGTGAAGTGATCGACCGCCTGCAATTGCTGGCCGGTTATACCTACACCCAGACCAAAGTGCTGGAAGACGCCGATGCTACTCAGGATGGCGCGGTCTACAACTCCTACGTGCCGCGTCACCTGTTGCGCGTCTGGGGTGATTACGCCCTGAGCGGACCGCTGGACCGTGTGACCATTGGTGCGGGTGTCAATGCACAGACGGGCACCTACCGCGTTTCGCCTCTGGGCGGGGACAATGTCGATGGCGCGGGTTATGCGGTCTGGAACGGTCGCATCGGTTATCGGATCGATGACACCTGGTCGGTGGCGTTGAACGGCAATAACCTGTTCGACAAGCGTTATTACGCGACCATTGGTACCGAGGGGTTCGGTAACTTCTATGGGGATCCGCGCAATTTTGTGATGTCGGTGAAGGCTGATTTCTGATTGGTCTGATGTTGTTTAGAAGCCCCGCTTTGGCGGGGCTTTTTGGTTTTTGGGATTGGGGGCATATCCGTTGCTGCGGGGCTGCCACTGGCGGTTTCGCTCTTACAGCGAGTCACCTTTTCCAAACGCCGGAGTGCCGGCCCGGCGAAAAGGTAACCCAAAAGGCTTTGCCCCGGCGTACGGCCCGCTCGCTGGGGCTCGGGGTACCTTCGTTACGGGACCGATCCGGGCGCAGCCTGCCGAAGGGGCAAAAGATCAAGAGCCAGAGCAAAAGCCCCTCACCCTAGCCCTCTCCCGGAGGGAGAGGGGACTGACCGAGGTGTTCAGGCGAAATACGCCGACTTGCGATATCGAGTCGAATGCAGACTCTGAAAAGCCCGCAAATCGGCTCCCTCTCCCTCGGGAGAGGGCTGGGCGGGCGGCGTTCCGATGAGGGGCGAATCCAACACAGATCCAAAGCAGACCACACGCTTTTCACCACTCAACAATGAGCGTTAGCTCGAGTGCTTTTGATCTTGATCCACCGGCGACGTCGGAAGGCTGAGTGGAGGGATTGATCCGGGGGTGGGAGCGCAGCGACCGTCTGGCGCAGCCAGACACAGCGGAAGGAGGTGCAGCGAAGCAAACCGGAGCCGCTGCGCCCGGATCAGTCCCGCAGCGAAGGAACCCGAGCCTGCGAGGGCCGAACGTAGGAGCTAGCGTTTT
>NZ_RCNZ01000069.1:0-10191 GCF_004307525.1 Pseudomonas sp. Sample_21
AAACTGTGGGAGCGAGCTTGCTCGCGAAGGCGGCCTGCCAGCCAACCTGTTTCTCACTGAACGCACCCGATCAAACTGTGGGAGCGAGCCTGCTCGCGAAAGCGGCCTGCCAGCCGACCCATTTCTTCCTGACGTACATCAATCCTGTGGGAGCTGGCTTGCCAGCGAAGGCGGCCAGTCAGCCAACAACGCTCTGCCTGACTCACCACCTGCGCAATCAACCTCTTGCTCTTGTCACTCCGGCACAAGCCTGTCCAGTACGCGGTTGACCGCCAGTTCGCCCAGCATGATCACCTGTTGTATCCCCAGCAGGGAGCTGCGCTGCGGTCCATCGATAAATCCGGCGAGGTCGCTGGCCATGATGCTTGCCGAGGCCAGTGATTCGCAGGCATGCACCAGCAGGGTTTCGTTGTCCGCAGCCGGGTCGACGATGAACAGGGTGCTGGGTTTGCGCGGTGCGGCGGGGTCTTTGATGAGGCGGGGGTTGAGGTAGTAATCGATGGCGCGGTCGGCGGCTTCCTTGAGTTTTTGCGCTTCGACGAGCGGGTCGGCGAAAGTCGGATCGGCAAGGGGTGGATCGGGCGTTATCTTTTTCACGGGCTCAGTCTCCTGATGGAGTAGGGCCGCAACCCGTTCGCGACTAAACGAAAGGGAGGCAGCTGCACGCAGGTTAGTCGACCGATGAGCCACGAAATCGGCGCGCCCGGAGGCGCCCTGCGCACAGCCACCATCAAGTGCAGGTATGCAATACCTGGCTGACAGGAACCTGTGCGTCGTGGACAAGCGGGCGACTAAACCCGACCACTGATGAGCAGTGGCAGGCAAACGATAGAACCCGCGCCCCAGGCGCACAAGCCGGCGGATTCTGGCGTAGCCGTAGGCAACGGCGCAAGGATTTGTGGGCTGTTGCGAGGTAACGGGGCGTGTGTTTAAACGGCTGGTTTAAGCGCTGCGATAAATCGGTTGAATAGCCGAACGCTTTCGCGAGCAGGCTCGCTCACACAGCGACGGCGGTTGTACTGAGGAACCGTGAACACCGCCGAATCTGTGGGAGCGAGCCTGCTCGCGAAGGCGGTGCGTCAGTCAAAAAATCCTGACTGACACACCGCTCGGCCATCACAACTGATAACTGAAACTGATGCTGTACCGAGGCTTGCGGTTCAACGTATCCAGCGCTTCATCGGACAT
This sequence comes from Pseudomonas sp. Sample_21, assembly GCF_004307525.1. NCBI lineage: Bacteria > Pseudomonadati > Pseudomonadota > Gammaproteobacteria > Pseudomonadales > Pseudomonadaceae > Pseudomonas > Pseudomonas sp. Sample_21. The sequence goes on from NZ_RCNZ01000069.1 coordinate 1,189, forward strand.
GGCCTTCGCCACTTCCAGCGCGACGTTGTAGTACTTGGCATCGCCGAACCTCAGTCCGAGCGCGGTGGATGACAGGTTGTTGGCCTGCACCGGCAGTTGGTTGAACCAGCTGCGCGAGCGGTCGACGACGACGTAGGGTTGCAGGATGCGCACCCAGTTGCCGTCGCGGTTGAAGCTGTAGTTGACCTCGTAGGCCACGCCCCAACCCTTGTCGCCCGAGGCCTGGTCGTCGGGGTAGCCACGGCCGAAGTTCTGCCCGCCGAATACGGCGCGTTCGCTGTCGGGCAAGGTGTCGTCGCTCCAGTACAGCGCCGCCGAGAGCACGCCTTGCCAGTTGTCGAGGAACTTGTCGCTCTGCACGCCGGACAGCCTGACGCGGAAGAAATCCAGGTCGATGTCGTCGTAGTTGGTGTGCGCGCCGAGGCTGTCGAAGCCCTGGTAGACGCCGGCACTGAGGATGCGCAGTTGGCGGGCGTCGGCCTTGCGCCAGTCGCCTTCGAAAGCCAGGGCGCGGACGTCGGTGCGCAGTTCGGTGCTGAAGGGAAAGTTGATGCCGTCGTAGCGCGTCTTGTCGTCGACCGCATACAGGCGCGAGCCGGCGGTCAGCAGTTCGTTGGCGGAGGCGATCAGGGGCGTGCTGAAGCCGATCGAGTAGCGATCGTTCTCGCGGTGGGTACTCAGGCGTCCGCCACCGCCGACCAGCACTTCGGTGTCCGGGTCGGCGCGGTAACGCGAGGCCGAGACGTTGAGTTGCGTGCCTTCGGTATCGAGGAACTGGCTGTAGTCGAGACGGTAGTAATGCTCTTTGTCGTCGCCCGGTGGGAACAGGCCGCTGAGGCTCAACTGTTCGCCCATCGAAGTCTGCGAATTGCTGCTGACACCGAGCAACGCCTGCGGGCCGTTGCGGTTGTCTTCGGTGGTGCTCAGGGTGCTGGTGAACGGTTTGCGACTGGCCTGGGCAACCAGGGTGGTCGCGCCATCGGTGGTGCCCGGCGGTGGCACTTGCGCTTGAATCGTCACGCCGGGAATGCGGCTCATCAGCGTGGTGTAGCGCTCGAAGGTTTTGCGCGTCAGCGGGCGTTCGGCCTGGATTTTCGCGGCGAGTTTGTCGAGCAGACTTTTGACCCGGCCGATGTCGCCCTGCATCTGGATATCGCGCACGTAGCCCTCGACCAGTACCACGCGGGCCACGCCATCATCGAAGTTCTGTTGCGGCAGGAACGCGTAGGACAACAGATAGCCGTCCTGCTGATAGCGGCGGGTGATGTTGCGCGTGGCTTCGATCAGTTCGGCAAGGCTGGCCTGGCGGCCGATCAGGGGCTTGTAGATTTCCGCGAGTTCGTTGAGCGGGTAGATCGTGCCGCCTTCGATCTGCACGGTCTTCAGGTTGACCTTGGTTTCCATCAGCAGTGGCTGTGCGGCGGTCGCACCCGGGTCCGGCACTTGCAGCGGCGCCGCGCTCGGCCGATAGGCGTCGGCGGGCAGGTTGGGTACGGGGAGGTTGCGGATGGTTTCGTTACTGTTGAGAAAGCTGGGCAAGGTGTCGGCGAGGGCAGCGGAACTGAGGCTCAGGCACAGCAGGGATGCCAGTACGCGCATAGGACACTCCATGGTCAGAACACAGCACAGGGCAAGTTTTTCCGTAGAAAAAAGGCGGAAGACTCGTGGGAATCTTCCGCCCTCAACCAAGCGTAGGCGCTGTAGGTAAGGCCGTCGAATCGGCCAGGTGCAATTTAGCGTTTGTTGCCGCCCAGCGCGCCGGTCAGGCCGCCGAGTACCCCGCCCAGACCGCCAGTTGTGCCGCCAGTGGCAGTGCCGCCGTTGACCAGGCCACCGACCGCTGCCACGGTGCCGCCGACGTTGGTAACCAGACCGCCGACAGCAGTGGTGACCGGGTTGTTGGTGGCGGCAATCGCTCCGCCGAGATTGCCGACTGCGGCGCCCACCTGATTTGTAAGACCAGCGACCGGAGTGCCGAGACCGGTAGCGGCGCCGACCTGTTGAGTGACAGTGGTGACCGCGCTGGTGACCGGATTGAGGCCCGCACCGACTGCGGCGCCGACACTGGCCAGCGGCGAAGTGGTTGCAGTGATCGGTGTGCCCGAGCCGCCGAGTACGGTGTTGATCGACGCAATCGTGTTGCCCAGCCCGCCAGCGGTGACGCCGCCGGCACTGACCACGCCGCTGGTGCTGCCGGCATTCAGACCGCTGCCGACGTTGACCACCGCGCCACCCACGGTTTGCAGCAGACCGGTGCCGCCCAGCCCGCCACCGATGCCACCGATGCCGCCAGTACCCGAGCCAGTGCCATTGGACACCAGGCCGCCCGCTTTGCCGACCGCCGTGCCGGTGTTGCTCAGGGCGCCGCCGAGGGTGTTGGTCAGGGCATTGCCGCTGCCTGCGTCGGTAACTTTGCCGCCGAGGCTGTTCACCGTGCCGCCCACTTTCGAGATCACCCCTTTGAGCGGATCACCTAGGCCGGTGGCATCGCCGAGTTTGTCGGTGGTGCTTTCGACCATGGCGATCACCGGCACCAGGCCGCTGCCGACTTTGTTGGTCAACTGGCTGGTCGGGCCGCTGCTCAGTGAGGTGTTGAGGGTGTCGCCAAGCATGGTGACTTTTTCACCGATGCCATCGACCAGCGGCGCCACCCGGGTGACTACGCCGCCCACGACGGGAACGCTACGGGTCGCGGTGTTGAGTTTGACGCTGAGGTCCGACACGCCGTCGCCAACATCGGAAACCACGCCGCCAACCGAGGCCACGGTGGTGGTCAGGCCATTGGGGTCAGTGGCCAGTTTGCCGATGCCATTGCTGACACCATCGCCCAAGGTACTGACGACGTTGCCGGTGGTGTTGGCCAGGCTTTGTACGATGCCGCCAGCGACTGGAACCGTGCTCAGCGAATCACCGATCTGGCCGACGCCATCACCGACACCGCTGACGGTTTTGCCGACATCCTGAACAAGTGTTGTGGTCACCAGCGAAGGTGCAGCGGGATTGGTCGGGTTGGTGGGATCGGTCGGGTCTGTCGGATTGGTTGGGTTGGTCGGATCAGTGCCACCGCCGGTACCGCCAGTGCCACCGGTTCCGCCGCCAGTGCCGCCGGTGCCACCAGTGCCGGCAGTATCGCCGCCCGCGCCACCGCTGCCATCGGTGCCCGCCGTGCCGTCCGCCGTCGAGCTGCCCGAACTGCTGCGATGACCGCCACCGCCGCTGCTGCAGCCGACGAGGCCGACCGAAAGAATCAGTGCCAACGCGATTGCCGATTTGGACCACATCACTTGAGTTTTCATGATTGAGATTCCTGCACCTGTCACAACGTTACGTTGCCTTCGATGGCTCGCCGATCTGTCGTCGGCGATGCCTCGTCCGTGGCTGTAATCTCAGTCGAGGGCAGGTTTTTCACCATTCTCAAGTTGGTATTAACCCCTTTATATAGAGGGCTCGGCGCTATGCCGAAGGACTAATACCCAGGTAATAAACGGGCAAAAAAAAGCCTTGATATTCAAGGCTCGGTTTTTTCCAAAGCGGCGGGCAGGGCGCGGAAAAACTTAAGTGATATATACACAATTAACGGGTTTTTCCGCCCCGCCAGATCAGGCGATCGGTTGCCACTGACCGACCATATGTTCCAGGTCGCCGGCACCGATCAGGCGCAACTCACCGCTGGAACCCGCGGCACTGGCCAGCAATGTCACTTCACTGGGCAGGCGCACCGGTTTGCGAAAGTGCACGGCGATTTCCAGGTTGGCTTTGGGCAGGTGATCAGAGAGTGCCGCCAGTGTGCGCGCCTTGTTCCAAAGTCCGTGCGCGATCGCGGTGGGAAACCCGAACAGTTTGGCGCTCGGCGCACTCAGGTGAATCGGGTTGTAGTCGCCGGAGACTTTCGCATACTGGCGACCGATATCGGCCGGCGCAGTCCAGCGCGCCACTTCGAGCAAGTCCTGTGACGGCTGCCATTCCTGAGCCAGCGCTTCGCCCTCGTGTTTTACCCCGCGACAGAGCATCCGGCTTTCGGCTTCCCACAGCGGCCCGAGCTGATCGTCGAGGGTGGTCAACAGATCGAACGTCGCGCCCTTGGCATGCGGTTGCAGATTGTGCACACGCACGCTGACTTGCGCGCGACTGATCGCGCCCATTGGCCGCAACACGCGGATGCGGTTGCTCAGGTGAATCAGCCCCAGCAGCGGGAACGGAAAGTCTCTGGCCGTGAGCAATTGCATCTGCAAGGCGAAGGCGAGGATGTGTGGATAGGTCGGCGGCAGCAGGCCGTCATCGACGAAGCCGCAGACTTTGCGATAGGCCGCCAGTCGTTTGCCGTCGATATCGACCCAGCAGCGCAGGCCGCTGTCGGGCAGTTGCGTACCGGTGATTTTGCGTCGCGTCGCTGCGCGCGAGTACAGCGCGGGCAGACTCGGTTCGCGATCCAGCGTGTGCCATTCGATGCTCATGCTCAAGCCCCCAGAACGCTTTGCCCACAGACCCGCAACGCCTGCCCGGTGAACGCGCCCGTGCCCGGTTGCGCCAGCCACGCCACGGCTTCGGCGACGTCCTGCGGCAAGCCACCCTGGCCCAGCGAACTCATGCGCCGCCCGGCTTCGCGCAGGCCGAACGGAATGTGCGCGGTCATTTGCGTTTCGATGAAACCGGGGGCGACAGCGTTGATGCTGATGCCGCGCTCCAGCAGCGTTGGCGCCCAGGCCTGGGCCAGACCGATCAGGCCAGCCTTGCTCGCCGCGTAGTTGGTTTGCCCGCGATTGCCGGCGATGCCGCTGATCGAGGCGAGCAGGACCACCCGTGCGTTGTCGCGCAGGGTGCCGCTGTCGAGCAGCGCCTTGGTCAGCACTTGCGGGGCATTGAGGTTGACGGCCAGCACCGCGTCCCAGAATTCCGGGGTCATGTTGGCCAGGGTTTTGTCACGGGTGATGCCAGCGTTGTGCACGAGGATGTCGAGGCCGTCGGGCAGCTGTTCGATCAATTGCGCGGCGGCGTCATCGGCGCAGATATCGAGGGTGATCGCACGGCCGCCGAGGCGCGCGGCGAGGGCTTCGAGATCGGTTTTGGCCGGCGGTACGTCGAGCAGAATCACCTCGGCGCCATCACGGGCGAGGGTTTCGGCAATCGACGCGCCGATGCCGCGTGCAGCACCGGTGACCAACGCCTTGCGCCCGGCCAGCGGGCGGGTCCAGTCAGTCACCGGTGTGGCGCACGCGGTCAGGCGAATCACCTGGCCGGAAACGAATGCACTTTTCGGCGAGAGGAAAAATCGCAGCGGGCCTTCCAGTTGATCTTCGGCACCTTCGCCGACGTAAATCAGCTGCAAGGTGCCACCGCCGCGCAGCTCTTTGGCCAGCGAGCGCGAGAAGCCTTCAAGTGCTCGCTGCGCACTGGAGGCGAACGGATCACCCAGGCTTTCCGGCGCGCGGCCGAGGATGACCAGATGCGCGCTATGGTCGAGATTCTTCATCAATGGCTGGAAGAATTCGCGCAACTGCTTGAGCTGGTCGGTGTGTTGCAGAGCGCTGGCGTCGAACACCACCGCTTTGATTTTCGGCCCGTGGCCGGGGATCCACGCGGTGGCCAGCGAGGGCTCGGTGCCGTAGCTGTAGATTGCATCGGTCAAGCGGTTGGCAAACACGCCGATCCGTTCGGCCAGCGGCCCGCCACCGAGCAACAGGGCGCCCTCGATCGGCCGCAGACGCCCCGCCTGCCAGCGCTCCAGCCGCACCGGCGACGGCAGGCCCAAGGCCCCGACCAGACGATGGCCGAAGGATGAGTTGGCGAAGTCGATATAGCGGTCAGACATGGAACGCTCTCCAGAAGTTGGGGTTCAAAGTGTGGACTGTCCACGGCAATCAATCGTTCGATCGGCGCAATAAGGCCTACGCTTGAACACTCAGGTTTAGCAGGTCTTGCAGATAAATGCGGTTCATGTGGGAGCGAGCCTGCTCGCGAAGGCGCTGTATCAGGCGCTGAAGAGGCTGAATGTGCCGGCCTCTTCGCGAGCAGGCTCGCTCCCACAGGGATTGGGTAAATTTCGACCATTTGGAACAGGAGCTTTTCATGACCCAGCTGCGCCGCGTCGCGATCATCGGCGGTAACCGCATCCCTTTCGCCCGCTCCAACGGGCCGTACGCCACGGCCAGCAATCAGGCGATGCTCACCGCCGCGCTGGAGGGCCTGATCGAACGCTACAACCTGTACGGCCAGCGCATCGGCGAAGTGGTGGCGGGCGCGGTGCTTAAATTGTCACGGGATATGAACCTGACCCGCGAGTGCGTGCTCGGCTCGCGCTTGTCTCCGACGACACCGGCCTATGATATCCAGCAAGCCTGCGGCACCGGTCTGGAAGCGGCGCTGCTGGTGGCGAATAAAATCGCCCTTGGCCAGATCGACAGCGGCATCGCTGGCGGCGTCGACACCACTTCCGATGCGCCGATCAGCGTCAGCGAAGGCCTGCGCAGGATTCTTCTGCAGGCCAACCGCGCCAAGAGCACCGGCGACAAACTGAAAACCCTTTTGCAGTTGCGGCCCCAGCATCTTATTCCCGAATTCCCGCGCAACGGCGAGCCACGCACTGGCCTGTCCATGGGCGAGCACTGTGAGCTGATGGCGCAGACCTGGAATATCCCCCGCGCAGAACAGGATCAACTGGCCCTCGAAAGCCACCACAAACTCGCCGCTTCCTACAGCGAAGGCTGGCACAACGATCTGATGACGCCGTTCCTCGGCCTGACCCGCGACAACAATCTGCGCCCGGACCTGACCCTGGAAAAACTCGCCACGCTGAAACCGGTCTTCGAGAAAAGCGCCAAGGGCACGCTGACGGCCGGCAATTCCACGCCGCTCACCGATGGCGCTTCGGTGGTGTTGCTGGGAAGTGAGGAATGGGCCAAAGCGCGCGGCTTGCCGATCCTCGCTTATCTGCGCGACGGCGAGGCGGCGGCGGTGGATTTCGTCAACGGTGCCGAGGGACTGCTGATGGCGCCGGTGTACGCCGTGCCACGCTTGCTGGCGCGCAATGGGCTGACGTTGCAGGATTTTGATTACTACGAAATTCACGAAGCCTTCGCCGCGCAAGTGCTGTGCACGCTCAAGGCCTGGGAAGATCCGGAATATTGCAAAACCCGCTTGGGGCTCGACGCGCCCCTGGGTTCGATTGATCGCAGTCGGCTTAACGTCAAAGGCAGTTCGCTGGCGGCGGGGCACCCGTTTGCCGCGACGGGCGGGCGCATTGTCGCGAACCTGGCCAAACTGCTGGATGCGGCGGGCAAGGGCCGAGGCTTGATTTCGATCTGTGCGGCGGGCGGGCAGGGTGTCACCGCGATCATTGAACGCTGAAAAAGCCCCTCACCCTAACCCTCTCCCAAAGGGAGAGGGGACTGATTGGGGGATGCTCGAAATCGACGCCGACCTGAGCGCCCTTCACCGAATCCAAAGCTGCGATTCAAACCAGAAGCGCTGCGGTCTCTCAGGTCGATGCATTACGGGAGACACCTCGATCGGCCCCCTCTCCCTCTGGGAGAGGGCTGGGGTGAGGGCAACTGAAGTTCACCGACCATGTCAGATTCTGTCGCAAATGCCCTTGCCGACCGATACCAATCAATGCCACGGTCTCGGCTATGATTCGCCCGGGTCGCTGCGATTGATCCGGCACAGTGTGTGCATCCTCAAGGTTCACAGGTCGGCAACCCCTCCCCGTCGGGCGAGGATTGCCGTATAACGAGTGACATTCGCGTGTTTGGTAATAAAGGACCCACAATAAAAGCTGATGAAGACTCCAAAACGCATTGAACCCCTGATCGAGGACGGTCTGGTCGACGAAGTGCTGCGCCCACTGATGAGTGGCAAAGAGGCAGCTGTTTATGTAGTGCGCTGCGGCAATCAGTTACGTTGCGCCAAGGTCTACAAGGAGGCGAATAAACGCAGTTTCCGCCAGGCGGCCGAGTATCAGGAAGGCCGCAAGGTTCGTAACAGCCGTCAGGCGCGGGCCATGGCGAAGGGGTCCAAGTTCGGTCGCAAAGAGACCGAAGACGCCTGGCAGAACGCTGAAGTGGCGGCGCTTTTCCGTCTCGCCGGCGCCGGTGTGCGAGTGCCCAAACCCTATGACTTCCTCGACGGCGTGCTGTTGATGGAGCTGGTGGCCGACGAATTCGGCGACGCCGCGCCACGGCTGAACGACGTGGTACTGGAGCCGGATCAGGCGCGCGAATATCACGCGTTCCTGATTTCGCAGATCGTGCTGATGTTGTGTACCGGTCTGGTGCACGGTGACCTCTCCGAGTTCAACGTGCTGCTGACCCCGACCGGCCCGGTCATCATCGACCTGCCCCAGGCAGTCGACGCTGCGGGCAACAACCATGCGTTCAGCATGCTTGAGCGTGACGTTGGCAACATGGCTTCGTACTTCGGCCGTTTCGCGCCGGAATTGAAGAAGACCAAGTACGCCAAGGAAATGTGGGCGTTGTACGAAGCCGGCACCTTGCACCCGAACAGTGTGCTGACCGGCGAGTTCGACGATCCGGAGGACCTGGCGGATGTCGGCGGGGTGCTGCGCGAAATCGAAGCGGCGCGCCTCGACGAGGAACGCAAGCAGGCCATTCGCGCGGCGGACGACGCGCCGAAAGGCAAACCCGAAGAACCGCCTCCACCGCCGTGGATGCAGTGATCGCGTGATGAAAAAGCCCGGCTTCGGCCGGGTTTTTTGTTTGAGTCAAAAAGCACCCTCACCCCAGCCCTCTCCCGGAGGGAGAGGGGGCCGACCGAGGTGTCTTGAGCCATACATCGACCTGGAAAAACCGAGTCGATTACGGATTCAAAGAAAAACGTTCAGGTCGGTGTATTTCCCAAATATCCCCCAATCGGTCCCTCTCCCGGAGGGAGAGGGGGCCGACCGAGGTGTCTTTAGCCATACATCGACCTGAAAAAACCGAGTCGATTATGGATTCAAAGAAAAACGTTCAGGTCGGTGTATCTCCCAAATATCCCCCAATCGGTCCC
>NZ_RCNZ01000069.1:10201-10286 GCF_004307525.1 Pseudomonas sp. Sample_21
TTCAAAGAAAAACGTTCAGGTCGGTGTATCTCCCAAATATCCCCCAATCGGTCCCTCTCCCGGAGGGAGAGGGGGCCGACCGAGG
>NZ_RCNZ01000124.1:0-9866 GCF_004307525.1 Pseudomonas sp. Sample_21
CTTTGCCAACGTTGCACCCGGTTGCCGGTTTTGAACTCGGTATCGCCTCGGCCGGCATCAAGCGCCCAGGGCGCAAAGATGTAGTGGTGATGCGCTGTGCTGAAGGTTCGACCGTGGCTGGCGTGTTCACCCTGAACGCGTTCTGCGCCGCGCCGGTGATCCTGGCGAAAAAGCGCGTGCACAATGCCGTGCGGTACTTGCTGACCAACACCGGCAATGCCAACGCCGGCACCGGCGAGCCTGGCTTGGCGGCTGCCGAGCGCACCACCGCTAAGTTGGCCGAGCTGACCGGCGTCGATGCCAGCCAGATTCTGCCGTACTCCACTGGCGTGATCGGCGAGCCGCTGCCGGTCGAGAAGATCGAAGGCGCGCTGCAAGCTGCGCTGGATGATCTGTCGGAGAACAACTGGGAAGCCGCCGCCACCGGCATCATGACCACTGACACGCTGCCCAAGGGCGCCAGCCGCCAGTTCGAGCATGACGGCGTGACCATCACTGTCACCGGCATCAGCAAAGGTGCCGGCATGATTCGCCCGAACATGGCGACCATGCTGGGTTACATCGCCACCGACGCCAAAGTCTCCCGCGAGGTGCTGCACAACCTGATGCTCGACGGCGCCAACAAGTCGTTCAACCGCATCACCATCGACGGCGACACCTCGACCAACGACTGCTGCATGCTGATCGCCACTGGCAAGGCCGCGCTGCCTGAGATCACCCGCGCTGAAGGCGAGCTGTTCGCCAAGCTGAAACAGGCGGTATTCGAAGTGTGCATGGACGTCGCCCAGGCCATCGTGCGTGACGGCGAAGGCGCGACCAAGTTCGTCACCGTTGAAGTGAACGGCGGCGGCAACCACCAGGAATGCCTGGACGTCGGTTACACCGTGGCCCACTCGCCGCTGATCAAGACCGCGCTGTTCGCCTCTGATCCGAACTGGGGCCGTATCCTCGCTGCCGTGGGTCGTGCCGGCGTGCCGGATCTGGACGTGAGCAAGATCGACGTGTTCCTCGGCGACGTGTGCATCGCCAGCCGTGGCGCTCGCGCCGCGACCTACACTGAAGCCCAGGGCTCGGCGGTGATGCAGCAGGAAGAAATCACCATTCGCATCGAACTGGGGCGCGGCGATTGCAGCGAAACCATCTGGACCACCGACCTGTCGCATGAGTACGTGAAGATCAACGCTGAATACCGTACTTGACCTGATCCGGGACCGAGCCGCTCCATTCGCGAGCAGGCTCGCTCCCACAGGGTATTCTCGCTGCAGCTCGGTTCTCTGTGGGAGCGAGCCTGCTCGCGAAAGCGGCGATCCGGACACAACCCATTCAGAAGCATTCCTCTGACGAAAAGGCGCCACACCATGTCCCTGCACCTGATCATCGGCGACAAACTGCTTTCCTCCTGGTCCCTGCGTGCGGCACTGGCGCTGGAACTGACCGGCGCACCCTACAGCGAAGAGCTGATCAAGCTCGGCAAGCCCGACACCCGCGAGCGCCTGCTCAAGCATTCGCCGACCGGCAAGGTGCCGCTGCTGCAAACCACCCGTGGCACCATCGCCGATTCGCTGGCCATTGCTGAATATCTCGCCGAACAGTTTCCGTCCGAGCAACTCTGGCCGAGCGATACCTTCGCCCGCGCCCAGGCCCGCTCGGCCTGCGCACAAATGCACAGCGGCTTCTTCGCCATGCGTAACCACATGCCGTTCAACCTGAGCCAGGACGCACCGCTGAACCCGGTGCCGCCAGAAGTGAAGGTCGATATCGAACGCATGCTCGCGCTGTGGGCCGAATGCCGCGCGGCAGCGACGGAAGAGGGGCCGTACCTGTTCGGTCGTGTCAGCCTTGCCGATGCCTTTTTCGCGCCGATCGCCGTGCGCTTGCGCACCTATCAGGTGAAGCTGCCGGCGGTCGACGAAGCCTATGTTGAAACCGTCTACCAATGGCCCGCCTTCAAAGCGTGGCAAAAGGCTGGACTGGAGGAATTGAATCCGTGAAACGCGTCCACGTCGCCGCTGCCGTCATCCGTGACGGTGCCGGCAAAATTCTTATCGCCCGCCGTGCCGACACCCAGCATCAGGGCGGCTTGTGGGAGTTTCCCGGTGGCAAGGTCGAGGCTGACGAATCGGTCCAATCGGCACTGGCTCGCGAGCTGCACGAAGAGCTGGGCGTCATCGTTGATGCTGCGCGGCCGCTGATCAAAGTTCGCCACGATTACCCGGACAAACAGGTGTTGCTGGATGTCTGGGAAGTCTCGGCGTTCAGCGGCGAACCCCACGGCGCGGAAGGCCAGCCACTGGCTTGGGTCACTGCCAGGGAATTGATCAACTACGAGTTCCCGGCGGCCAACCAGCCAATCGTCGCGGCAGCGCGCTTGCCTGCCGAATACCTGATCACACCGGAAGATGTGGAAGGCCCGGCACTGTTGCGCGGCATCCAGAAGGCGATTGTCGGCGGCATCAAATTGATCCAGCTGCGCGCACCCAGCGGCTACGACCCGAAATACCGTGATCTGGCGGTGGATGCGGTGGGCCTGTGCGCCGGCAAGGCGCAGTTGATGATCAAAGGGCCGTTCGAATGGCTGGGCGATTTCCCGTCTGCCGGTTGGCACATCACCGCTGCCCAACTGCGTAAATACGCAGCGGCAGGACGTCCGTTGCCAGCCGAGCGCTGGCTCGCGGCGTCGTGCCATAACGCTGAAGAGCTGGCGCTGGCCGAGCAGATGGGCGTCGACTTTGTCACCCTGTCCCCGGTGCAGCCGACGCTGACGCACCCGGATGCACAGCCGTTGGGGTGGGAGCAGGCGCAGGCGTTGATCGACGATTTCAGTAAACCGGTGTTTCTGCTCGGTGGAGTAGGGCCGGCGGAACGCGAGAAGGCTTGGGGTGTTGGGGCTCAGGGTGTGGCGGGGATTCGGGCGTTCTGGCCAGAAGCTTGATTCTCGATTGAGGCTAGCGGCCTCTTCGCGAGCAGGCTCGCTCCCACAGTGGATTGCATCTCTCATTCAGAACGCAGTCAAATGTGGGGGCGAGCCTGCTCGCGAAGAGGCCTGACAGGCGCTACTTTCCTTCAGGTTTCGCAGCCGGCTGCCACAAAATCTCCGCCACCCCTTGCCGCCGCGCAATCAACCGCGCCACAACAAACAGCAAATCCGACAACCGATTGATATACGCCAGGCCAACCCCGGTCAATGGCTCAACCGAGTTCAAATGCTGACAGCGCCGCTCGGCACTGCGCGCCAGACTGCGGCAGACATGCGCCTGCGCAATCAGCATCGAACCACCCGGCAAGATGAAGTTTTCCAGCGGCCCCAGCTCTTCATTCCACACATCGATCGCCGCTTCCAGCCGCTCGATTTCAGCCTCGTTCAACGCCTGATATTCCGGCATCGCCAGTTCACCGCCGAGGTCGAACAGGCGATGCTGACACGGCGCCAGCACTTCGATGATTTCATTCAGCCCCGGATGCACTGCGCGCTCGGCGAGCAAACCGGCGAGCAGCACGCCGACCTGACTGTTCAGCGTATCGACCTCGCCGATCGCCTCGATACGCGGATGATCTTTTGGAACGCGACGGCCGTCACCGAGGCCGGTTTCGCCTTTGTCGCCGGTGCGGGTGTAGATCTTCGACAAGCGAAAGCCCATGGGTTACCTCGGTAGTGGATTGGTTTCGGTGGTCAGCGGCGCAGGTTGCGCCAGCGGCAGACGCAGGGTGAAGCAAGTGCCCTGGCCGGGCGCCGACTGCACTTCCATCTGGCCCTTGTGATTGTTGGTGATGATGAAGTACGACACCGACAGGCCCAGGCCGGTGCCTTGGCCGATTTCTTTGGTGGTGAAGAACGGCTCGAAGGTACGCTTGCGTACGTTCTCGCTCATGCCGATGCCGTTGTCCTCGACCTGGATCTCGGCCCACGGCGGATTAAGCCGGGTGCGCAGAATGATCCGGCCCGGTTCGCTGTCGTCTTCACGCTGGTGAATCGCCTGCGCGGCGTTTTTCAGCAGATTGAGCAGCACCTGTTCCAGTTCGTTGGCGGTGCCCGGCACCGGACCGAGGGCCGGGTCGAACTGACGAATGATCGCCTGGCCCTTGAAGTCGAAGCCGATGGCCAGGTCGAAGTCGTTACCGGCGATTTCCACGGCTTGATCAATCAATGCCGGCAGATCGCACGGCGCCATTTGCCGAGTGCTGCGGCGGCTGAAGCTGAGCATGTGCGTGACGATTTTCGCCGCGCGGGCGCCGGCCTGCTGAATGCCGTCGAGCAGTTGCGGGACTTCGCGGCCTTGCAGGTAGCGGTTCACCGTGTCCAGTTCGATGCCCAATTGTTCGGCGGTCTCGATGTTCTTCGGCAGATCCGCCGACAGACGGCGGCGAATGTTCTGCACGTTGTGCAGGATCGCGCCGAGCGGGTTGTTGATTTCGTGGGCCATGCCGGCCGCAAGGCCGCCGACCGAGAGCATCTTCTCCGACTGCACCATCATTTCTTCCAGCGACAGACGCTGAGTGATGTCGTCGATACGGATCACCACGCCACGCCCGGCACCGCCCATCAGCGGATAAAACGTCAGCGCATAATGCTTGGGTTCATCGTCCTTGAACCAGGTCACTCGGTCGACTTTGGCCACGGTGTGCTGTTCGACGGTGGCCTTGAGCTGCGGCAAAAACGGTTTCAGCGGTTCGAAGGCGAGGAATATCGGTTGGTTCAAAGCCTCATCCAGGCGTGTACCGGAGAGCGCGCTGGCTTCCTGGTTCCACTGGGTGACGTAGAGCTGCTCGTCGAGGGCGATCAGCGCCGAGGGCATCGAGTCGATGATGCTGTTGAGGTAATTCTGGAAGCCGGTGAGTTTCTTCTCGATCTTGCTGCGCACCTGGACTTCCAGCTCCAGTTTGCGGTTGGTGTGGCGGGTTTCCTCGGCCAGCCCCTGCGCCTGATCGTAGGCGGCCTGTGAGTCGTCGCGTGCGCGTTTGAGCTGCTGTTCGCGGGCTTCGATGCGCGAAAGCATGGTGTTGAACGCCTCGGCCAGACTGCCGATTTCGTCGTGGTTGCCGCGCGCGGCGCGCAGGGCGTAGTTCTCTTCGCGCGTGACCTGGCGGGACAATTCCTCCAGCTGGTGAATCGGCCGGGTAATCAGGCGCTTGATCTGCCGGGCGATGACCAGCCACAGCAGTACGCTGAAGATCAGGATGCCGAGGCTGGCGGTCAGGGTGCCGGTGTAGAACGCCATCGGCAGTTCGCTGCTGGCGACCAGCAACAGATGCCCCGGCGCGGCACCGGGGCGGGGCAGGGTGATCAGTTGATTGCTGCGAAACTCGGTGAGTTGCCAGGCTTCGACGTGGCGGTAGCGCTCGGGGAGGCTGAGTTTTTCGCCGCGCTGCACTTGCGCCAGGCGTTCGCCCTTGCCGTCGTACAGGGCGGCGGCGCGCAGCGGTGAATAACTGTCGAGCTCCTTGAGCAGGCGCTCGGCGCTGCGCGGCGACTCCAGCGCATCGCTGACCAGACTCGGATTGGCGATCAGCCGGCCGATGGTCTGCAGGGCCTGAGGCGCCATGCTTTCCTGAGAAATGTAGTAGGCGGCGCTGATAAAGGTCAGGTTGGCGACCAGCAGAACCGTGGTCAACAACACCAGCAGGGCGGCCAGCAGTTTCTGGCCGACCGGCAGGTTTTCAAGGCGCTGGCGCAATGGCATCAGGTTTATCGCAGCAGGGGAACAAGTCGTCAGCCTAGCGGCTGCTCAGTCGCTGGGCAATCCACGCTTGCGCAGATGCGCCACCAAACGTTGCTGCAACTGGTGCAGATGCGGCAGATGCAACTGATGGCGCTCGGCGATTTTGCAGGCGTAGCCCAACAGATAGCTGATCTCGGTGCGGCGCTGGTTGGCGACGTCCTGATACATCGAAGAGTAATTGGCGGCGGTGGCGTGGATCACCCGTTCTACTTCCGCTTGCAGATTGTCCGCCGCAGCAGGTTGGCCGCAGCGTTCTAGCAGTTCGGTCAATTCAGCACAGAGTGTGGCAACTTCGCAGTGATGCTCGCTCAGCCCGCCGTTACGGCAGTTGTGCAACACGGTCAGCGGGTTGATCGCGCAGTTCAGCGCCAGTTTGCGCCACAGGCGAGTAAGGATGTCGGCGCTCCATTCATGGGGAATGTTCGCCGCTTGCAGATCGTCCAGCCAGACCGGCGCCAGCGGATTTGCGCCATCGCCCAGCCAGTTGAACCCGTGACCGGCGAACACTACGCGCCAATCGCCGTCACGGAACGCGCCCTCGGTGCTGGAGGCGCTGATGCAGCGCGCCTGCGGCACCCGCGCGGCGACGGCGTCCTGACTGCCGAGGCCGTTCTGCAGCAGGATCAGTTCGGCGTCCGGCGCGAGGCGGGAAGCGAGGCGGGCGACGGCCTCTTCGGCGTCATAGGCCTTGCACGCGACCAGCAAACGGCGAATTGGCTCGGGGCTGTCCGGGGTTTCGCCGGGAACTGCGTAGGTATGAGCTTGTCCGTTTTCTACCAGGGTCAAGCCGCCCACTGCCTCGTAGCTGTGCAAGCGCGCCGCATCGCGCAGGATCAGCCGCACCGGCAAGCCAGCGCGGGCCAGACGTGTCGCCCAGAGTGTGCCGAGGCTGCCGGCGCCGAGTACGTGCCAGGTGGTCGACATCAGTTTTTTGCTCGATTGCTTGCAGGCATGTGCGGCTCGCCGTATCGGTAGGAAAAGACCCGTTATAATGAGCCCGATTTTAACCGCAAGCCAAGCGCGCTCCATGCACATCGAGCGCGCCTTTTTATTGGAGAGATTACATGCCGTCGTTCGACGTGGTATCCGAACTGGACAAACACGAACTCACCAACGCGGTCGAGAACGCCGTGAAGGAACTCGATCGTCGTTATGACCTGAAAGGCAAGGGCAGCTTCGAGTTCAAGGAAAAAGACCTGACCGTCAGCCTCACCGCCGAAGCCGCTTTCCAACTCGAAGCGATGATCGAAATCCTCAAGCTGGCGCTGACCAAGCGCAAGATCGACGTGCAGTGCCTTGAGGTCAAGGATGCTTACGCTTCCGGCAAACTGATGAAGCAGGACGCCATCCTCAAGGAAGGCATCGACAAAGAGCTGGCAAAGAAAATCGTCGGCCACATCAAGGAGGCCAAGCTCAAGGTTCAGGCCGCCATTCAGGGCGAGCAGGTGCGTGTCACCGGCAAGAAGCGCGACGACCTGCAGGAAGCGATCGCGGCCCTGCGTGCCAAGGAATTCGGCATGCCGCTGCAGTTCAACAACTTCCGCGACTAAGCTTGGTCTGAAGGCTATGTGGGAGCGAGCCTGCTCGCGAATGCGGTGTTTCATTCAGCGAAAAGTTGACTGACACGCCGCATTCGCGAGCAGGCTCGCTCCCACAGTTGTTTTGAATACACCCCGGGAAGCCGGAAATCAGGAGATAGAACATGGATTTGAATGCGGAAGTGGACCACCTGGTCAAGGCGTCCCAGGCGTGGATCCCGATGATCATGGAATACGGCAGCCGCGTACTGCTGGCAGTGATTACCCTGGCCATCGGCTGGTGGCTGATCAACAAGGTCACGCAGAAACTCGGCGGTCTGCTCGCTCTGCGCAATGCCGACCTCGCGCTGCAAGGCTTTATCAGCAGCCTGGCCAATATCATTCTCAAGGTGCTGCTGATTGTCAGCGTCGCGTCGATGATCGGCGTCGAAACCACCTCGTTCGTCGCGGCCATCGGTGCTGCCGGTCTGGCGATCGGTCTGGCCTTGCAAGGCAGCCTGGCCAACTTCGCTGGCGGCGTGCTGATTCTGCTGTTCCGTCCGTTCCGTATCGGTGACTGGATCGAAGCCCAAGGTGTAGCGGGTACCGTCGACAGCATCCAGATTTTCCACACCGTGCTGCGTACCGGCGACAACAAGACCATCATCCTGCCCAACGGCAACCTGTCGAACGGCATCATCACCAACACCAACCGCCAGCCAACCCGCAAAGTCGTGTTCGATGTGGGCGTGGATTACGAAGCGGATCTGCAGAAGGCCCGTCAGGTATTGCTGGATCTGGCCAAGGATCCCCGCGTCATGCAGGACCCGGAGCCACAGGCAGTGATTTCGACATTGGGTGACAGTTCGATCACTGTTTCCCTGCGCGTATGGGTTAAAACTGCGGATTATTGGGATGTGATGTTCATGTTCAATGAACAGGCGCGAGATCGTTTGAAGGCTGCCGGGATTGATATTCCGTTTCCGCAGCGGGTTATACGCGTAGTGCAGGAATCTGCCACGCAGTAATCGTCTTTGAAGTTGGCTTGGCAGTCAGCAACTAATATAAAACCCGAGCAGTGTGCGCACTCTCGGGTTTTTTATCGGCGGGACAAAACTATGCTGGCTAATAAGTAGCTGGCTAATGTTTTTTCTGTTTGATCAGTTATTCATCCATAAAAAAAACCGCCCTCCTGATTCAGGAGGGCGGTTTTGTTAGAGCAGAGCTCTACAGTACGTCAGCTTCGCAACCTTATTAGAGGATGCTCAGTGGATATTCAACGATCAAACGCAGGTCGTTGTTATCACCACCGTTGTAAGAAGTGTTGGAGCGATACCAGGCGCTACGCAGGCGGAAAGACAAGTCTTTCGCTGGACCGTTTTGCATCACGTATTTGGATTCGAAGTCCAGTTCGTGCTCTTTGCCCTCTTCAGCGCCGGTGCTGATGTTGTCACCTTTGATGTAACGGGTCATGAAGCTCAGACCAGGTACGCCGAAGGTGGCCATGTTCAGGTCATAACGGCCCTGCCACGAACGCTCGTCTGCACCGTTGAAGTCAGAGTACTGCACGGAGTTGGCGAGGAAGATAGTGCCGCCGCCGTCCACGCCGTACACGTAACCGGTGTCACCGCTGGAGCGCTGGTGGGCGAGGGTGAATTTGTGCGCGCCGATGCTGTAAGCAGCGCTAAGGGACCAGATGCGGTTGTCGATGTCGCCGGACAGGTCTTGACCTTGGCTCTTGCTCTTGTACCCGTTGAAATCGAAGTTCAGAGACTGTTCGTCGTTGATCGGCAGGGTGTAGTTCAGATTGACGTATTGCTTCTTGAAGTGGTCTTCCACGTCGGATGCTGCAACACCGGCGACAAAACTGTCGGTGAACTGATAGGTAGCACCGGCGATGTCAGCGGATTTCAGGCCACCTTCAACGATGGAGTCACGACCCATCTGGCTTTGCGCGCTCAGCGCGGTAAAGCGACCTGCGCTCAGTTCCAGGCCCGGGATCTCTTTGGATACGAGCATGGTGCCGGTAGCGGTCTCAGGCAGCAAGCGGCTGTCGTCGGTGGAAAAAACCGGGCTGGCGACAAACTGGTTACCGTATTTCAGGACGGTGTCGGAAAGACGGAACTTGACTGCTCCACCGCTTTTCGACTGAGTATCTTCAGCTCTGCCGTCGCTATCGGGAGCGAACAGACCGTTGCCAGTGCGGCCGCGTCCAGTGTCCAGCTTGATGGAGCCAAGACCGAAAGCGTCTACACCTACACCGATGGTGCCTTGGGTGAAGCCGGACTCGTAAATGGCATGCATGCCAATACCGGTTTCTTCACGATAGCCCTGGCGCTCACCCGACGGGCTGCTTTTCAGGTTTTCGTTCTTGAAATCACGGTTCATATACAGCATGCGAGTCTTGACGCTGAAGCTGCTGTCTTCAACAAAACCTTTCGATTCATCCTGAGAAGACGCCATTGCGAACTGCGAGGTGCCTGCTGCAACAGCCAGGGCGATCATGCTCCACTTCATCACGCGCATCGTGATTTGCTCCTTTGGTTTTTAGAAGAGTACTGCCGTCCCACCTGTTTTATTATCTGGGCGGCTCTTTCTTTTTGTGTCGGCGCAAACTTATATCACGCCGACA
>NZ_RCNZ01000066.1:0-130567 GCF_004307525.1 Pseudomonas sp. Sample_21
GCAAGAAGTTGCGCAGTACTGCGCAACTTCTTGCGCACTTGGCTGCAGGGCTTGCACCGCTTGGGCTGCAGGGCAATTTACCCCTGAAATATTACGACCTACTGCGCAACTTCTTGCGCAGTAGGGGATTTGCCGGGACCGTGGTGTGGCCTTCGCGAGCAGGCTCGCTCCCCCAGGGACAGTGCTGCCAGCGAAAGCGTCTTATAAATGAAACACCGCGCTCGGCTATACTCCCCGCATTTCGATCAGGCACGAGGATTCACTGTGAAGAACTGGACGTTGCGCCAACGCATTTTGGCGAGCTTTGCGGTGATTATCGCCATCATGCTGTTGATGGTGGTGCTGTCCTACTCGCGGTTGTTGAAGATCGAGGCCAGTGAAAACAGCGTGCGCGACGATGCCATCCCCGGCGTCTATTACAGCTCGATGATTCGCGGCGCTTGGGTCGACAGTTATTTGCAGACCCAGGAGCTGCTCGGCCTCAAGGATGGCCAGGGCGTTTCCAGTGAAGACGCTGCCGACTACAAGGCGTTCGAGGCGCGTCTGCAAGAGCAGATGGCCAACTATCGCAAGACCATGGCCACCGATGAAGACCGATCCGAATTCGCCCTGTTCGAGAAGTACCACGATACCTACATGCAGATTCAGGATGCCGTGCTGGACCTGCACAAGCGCAATCTGGAAGCCGATGCCATCAAGCTGTTCAACGAGAAGCTGACCCCGGCGTGGTACACCGGGCGCATGAAGCTCAACGACATCATTGGCGAGAACAAAGTTGTTGCCGATACCGCCATGGCCAACATCGACGACGCGGTGGCAACGGCCAAAGTCAGCATGGTCATTTCCCTGCTGGTTGCGGTGCTGGCCGCCGGCCTCTGTGGTCTGCTGTTGATGCGCGCGATCATGGCGCCGATGAACCGCATCGTGACCATCCTCGACATCATGCGCACCGGCGATCTGAGTTCGCGCCTGAACCTTGATCGCAAGGACGAATTCGGCGCGGTCGAAACCGGCTTCAACGACATGATGACCGAGCTGACGTCGCTGGTATCCCAGGCCCAGCGCTCCTCGGTGCAGGTGACCACCTCGGTGACCGAAATCGCTGCCACGTCCAAGCAGCAACAGGCCACCGCCACCGAAACCGCAGCGACCACCACCGAAATCGGCGCAACCTCCCGTGAGATCGCCGCGACTTCGCGGGATCTGGTGCGCACCATGACCGAAGTGTCCACCGCTGCCGATCAGGCCTCGGTACTCGCCGGCTCCGGCCAGCAAGGCCTGGCACGCATGGAAGACACCATGCACTCGGTCATGGGTGCGGCGGATCTGGTCAACGCCAAACTGGCGATCCTCAACGAGAAGGCCGGCAACATCAATCAGGTGGTGGTGACCATCGTCAAAGTGGCTGACCAGACCAACCTGCTGTCGCTCAACGCGGCGATCGAAGCCGAGAAGGCCGGCGAGTACGGTCGCGGTTTTGCCGTGGTCGCCACCGAAGTCCGGCGTCTGGCCGATCAGACCGCCGTGGCCACCTACGACATTGAACAGATGGTCCGCGAGATCCAGTCGGCGGTGTCGGCCGGGGTGATGGGCATGGACAAGTTTTCCGAAGAAGTACGCCGGGGCATGTCGGAAGTGCAGCAGGTCGGCGAGCAGCTGTCGCAGATCATCCATCAGGTGCAGGCACTGGCGCCGCGCGTGCTGATGGTCAACGAAGGGATGCAGGCCCAGGCCACTGGCGCCGAGCAGATCAACCATGCGCTGGTGCAGTTGGGCGATGCCAGCAGCCAGACCGTCGAATCGCTGCGTCAGGCCAGTTTCGCCATCGACGAACTGAGCCAGGTGGCCGTCGGCCTGCGCAGCGGCGTTTCGCGATTCAAAGTCTGATGAGCGAAATCATCGCCAAGCGTGGCGCCGCGCCAGTGGCGAAGCAGGCGCTGTTTCTGCTGTTTCGCATCGGCAGCGAGCGCTATGCCTTGCGAGCCACCGAAGTGGCCGAAGTGCTGCCGCGCCTGCCGTTGAAGCCGATTGCCCGGGCGCCGCACTGGGTGGCCGGGGTGTTCGCCTATCGCGGGGCGGTGGTGCCGGTGATCGACCTCAGTGCGCTGACTTTTGGCCGGCCCGCCGAGGCGCGCACCAGCACGCGGCTGGTGCTGGTCAATTATCAGCCGGATCAAGCGCAAGCAGCGCAATGGCTCGGGCTGATTCTCGAGCAGGCCACCGACACGCTGCGCTGTCATCCGCAAGATTTCCAGCCCTACGGCCTCGATAACCGCGAGGCACCATACCTCGGCCCGGTGCGCGAAGATGCGCAGGGATTGCTGCAATGGGTGCGGGTCAATGACTTGCTCGATGACGCCGTGCGCAGCTTGCTGTTCCCCGATCCGCCGCGTGATCCGGCGCAGCTTGAGGCGCAGCCATGAGCAGTGAGCAGCGCTTTTTCGATTTCCTCAAGGAACGCATCGGCCTCGATGTCGCGTCGGTGGGCGCGGCGATCATCGAGCGTGCCGTGCGCCAGCGCACCACGCTGTCCCAGGCCGCCCACGCCGACGAATACTGGCAGCTGTTGCAAGGCTCGCGGGATGAGCAGCAGGCGTTGATCGAAGCGGTGATCGTTCCGGAAACGTGGTTTTTCCGTTATCCGGAATCCTTCGCCACCTTGGGCAAACTGGCCCGTCAGCGTCTCGCCGAGCTGAACAACATGCGCGCGTTGCGCATCCTCAGCCTGCCGTGCTCGACCGGCGAAGAACCCTATTCGATCGCCATGGCCCTGCTTGATGCCGGGCTCAAGCCGCATCAGTTCAAGGTCGATGGCATGGACATCAGCCCGTTGTCGGTGGACAAGGCGCGCCGTGCTGTTTACGGCAAGAACTCGTTTCGCGGGCAGGATCTGCAATTTCGCGATCGGCATTTCATGCCTGAGCAGGACGGCCACCGGGTCAACGAATACGTTCGCGAACAGGTGCGCTGGCAAGTCGGCAATGTCCTCGATCCGACACTGTTGGCGAGCGAGCCAGCCTTCGATTTCGTGTTCTGCCGCAACCTACTGATCTACTTCGACCAGCCGACGCAAAAGCAGGTGTTCGAAGTGCTCAAGCGCCTGACCCATGTTGACGGCGTGCTGTTTATCGGCCCGGCGGAGGGCAGTCTGCTCGGGCGTTTGGGCATGCGCTCGATCGGCATCCCGCAGTCGTTCGCTTTCAGCCGTCATAGCGAGCCGCACCCCGAACCGCTGCCGACGCCGAAACCGGTCGCCGTGCCGGCCAGCCAACCAATGCGCAGCGCGCCGTCGCCAGCGCCAGTGCGCAATCGGCCGTTCGCTGCCGTGACGCCTTTGCCGGTGACGAAAAAAACTGCCAACCCCGACGCCGCGACGCTGCTGGCGCAAATCGCTGCACTGGCCAACGAAGGCAAAAGCGCCGAGGCCCGTGCCGCGTGCGAACACTATCTGCGCAGCCATGAGCCGGTGGCGCAGGTGTTCTACTGGCTCGGGCTGCTCAGCGATGTCGCCGGCCTGAGCCTCGAGGCCCAGGGTTTTTATCGCAAGGCCTTGTACCTCGAACCGCAACATCCCGAAGCGCTGATGCACCTGGCCGCGTTGCTGCAGGCTCAGGGCGACACGGCGGGTGCCCGACGATTGCAGGAGCGCGCCGCCCGCAGCGGGCGCACCGCCGACAGTGAGCGTAAACGATGAGCGCGTCCGACACCTTGAACGTTACCCACGAAGACGCCCGCGCCATCGACGATTGCTGGAACCGCATCGGCATTCATGGCGACAAGTCCTGCCCGTTGCTGGAAGAGCATATTCACTGCCGCAACTGCTCGGTGTATTCCGCCGCCGCCACACGCCTGCTCGACCGCTATTCGTTGCAGCAGGACCAGCGCGAAGCAGTGGTCAGCAAAGTCGAAATCGACGTCAAGACCCGCTCGCTGCTGATGTTTCGCCTCGGCGAGGAATGGCTCGGACTGGCCACGCGCACGCTTGTCGAAGTCGCGCCGTTGCAGGCGATACATTCGCTGCCGCACCAGCGCTCGCGGGCCTTGCTCGGCGTGGCCAATGTCCGTGGCGCGCTGGTCGCGTGCCTGTCGCTGGTGGAACTGCTCGACCTCGGCGCCAGCGTCGCGCCGGCGGGCGGCGGGCGAGTCATGCCGCGCATGCTGATCATCGCTGCCCATGGCGGGCCGGTGGTGGTGCCGGTAGACGAGGTCGACGGCATTCATGCCATCGACGAACGCATCCTCGACGCGGCGTCACAGTCCGGTGCTCAGGCCAGTGCCAAGTACACCCGTGGCGTTCTGCAATATCGCGGTCGCAGCCTGCGCTGGCTGGATGAAGAACAGCTGTTGTCCGCCGTGACCCGGAGCCTGACATGACCCCCGAGCAAATGCGCGACGCCTCGCTGCTCGAGCTGTTCAGCCTCGAAGCCGAGGCCCAGACCCAAGTGCTCAGCGCCGGGCTGCTGGCGCTGGAGCGCAATCCGACCCAGGCCGATCAACTGGAATCGTGCATGCGCGCGGCGCACTCGCTCAAAGGCGCAGCGCGGATTGTTGGTATCGACAGCGGCGTCAGCGTCGCCCACGTCATGGAAGATTGCCTGGTCAGCGCCCAGGAAGGGCGTTTGTTGCTACGTCCCGAACACATCGACGCGTTGTTGCAGGGCACCGACCTGCTGATGCGCATCGCCACGCCGGCCAATGCGCCGCAACCCGCGGACATTGAAGCCTACGTGACGCTGATGGGGCGTCTGCTCGATCCGTCGGCGCCAGCCGCTGTGGTTGCCACGCCGCCAATGGCCGAGTTGCAGATCGAGCCCGCGCCAACAGCGACAGCGCCGATCATGGACGAGCCCGCCGAGCCGACCCCGCGTAAAAACAAACGCACCACCGAGGGCGGCGAGCGCGTCTTGCGCGTCACCGCCGAGCGCCTGAACAGCCTGCTCGATCTGTCGAGCAAATCGCTGGTGGAAACCCAGCGTCTCAAGCCGCATCTGGCGACCATGCAGCGCCTCAAACGCATGCAGAACAACGGCCTGCGCGCACTGGAAAATCTCAATGTGCACCTGAAGGAGCATGCGCTGAGCCTGGAAGCGCTCGAGTCGCTGGAAGATGCGCGACGTTTGCTCGCCGAGTCGCAGCAACTGCTCAGCGAGAAAAACGCCGAACTCGACGAATTCGCCTGGCAGGCCAGTCAGCGCGCGCAAGTGCTCTATGACACCGCGCTGGCCTGTCGCATGCGCCCGTTCGCCGACGTGCTCAGCGGTCAGGCGCGCATGGTTCGCGACCTCGGGCGCAGCCTTGGAAAACAAGTGCGCCTGGAGATCGAAGGTGAGAAAACCCAGGTCGATCGCGACGTGCTGGAAAAGCTCGAAGCGCCGCTGACTCACTTGCTGCGCAACGCTGTCGATCACGGCATCGAAACCCCGGAGCAACGCCTGCTCAAGGGCAAGCCCGAAGAAGGCCTGATTCGCCTGCGCGCCTCCCACCAAGCCGGTTTGCTGGTGCTGGAATTGAGCGACGACGGCGGTGGCGTCGATCTGGAGAAAGTCCGCCGCAGCATCGTCGAGCGGCAGTTATCCCCAGCCGAAACCGCAGCGCAATTGAGCGAAGAGGAGCTGCTGACCTTCCTGTTTCTGCCGGGATTCAGCCTGCGCGACAAGGTCACCGAGGTGTCCGGGCGTGGCGTCGGCCTGGATGCTGTTCAACACATGGTTCGCCAATTGCGTGGGGCCGTGGTGCTGGAGCAGACGGCGGGCGAGGGCAGCCGTTTCCATCTGGAAGTGCCGCTGACGCTTTCGGTGGTGCGCAGCCTCGTGGTGGAAGTCGGTGAAGAGGCTTACGCGTTCCCGCTGGCGCACATCGAACGCATGTGCGATCTGGCTCCCGAAGACATCGTGCAGGTCGAAGGGCGTCAGCATTTCTGGCACGAAGGCCAGCATGTCGGGCTGGTTGCGGCCAGCCAGTTGCTCAATCGCCCGGCCAGTCAGAACGATGGCGCTACCCTGAAAGTCGTGGTGATCCGCGAGCGCGAGGCGATTTATGGGGTGGCGGTCGAGCGCTTCGTGGGTGAGCGCACGCTGGTGGTGTTGCCGCTGGACGAGCGTCTGGGCAAGGTTCAGGACATCTCCGCCGGGGCCTTGCTCGATGACGGCTCGGTGGTGCTGATCGTCGATGTCGAAGACATGCTGCGTTCGGTGGACAAGCTGCTCAACACCGGGCGCCTGGAGCGCATTGCCCGCCACGGCAATCAAGCTGCCGAAGCGGCGCGCAAACGAGTCTTGGTGGTCGACGATTCGCTGACCGTGCGTGAGCTGCAACGCAAACTGCTGCTTAATCGTGGCTACGACGTCGCGGTCGCAGTGGACGGCATGGATGGCTGGAATGCGCTGCGCTCGGAGAACTTCGATCTGCTGATCACCGACATCGACATGCCGCGCATGGACGGCATCGAGCTGGTCACGCTGCTGCGCCGCGACAACCGTCTGCAATCGCTGCCGGTGATGGTCGTGTCGTACAAGGATCGCGAAGAAGACCGCCGCCGTGGACTGGATGCCGGCGCCGACTATTATCTAGCCAAAGCCAGTTTTCATGACGACGCCCTGCTCGATGCAGTGGTCGAGCTCATCGGAGGAGCGCGGACATGAGGATCGCAATCGTCAACGACATGCCCCTGGCGGTGGAGGCTCTGCGCCGAGCGTTGGCCTTCGAGCCGGCGCATCAGGTGATCTGGGTCGCCAGCAACGGCGCCGAGGCGGTGCAACGCTGCGCCGAATACACCCCGGATCTGATTCTGATGGACCTGATCATGCCGATCATGGACGGCGTCGAAGCCACGCGGCGGATCATGGCCGAGACGCCGTGCGCGATTGTCATCGTTACCGTAGATCGTCAACAGAACGTGCACCGCGTGTTCGAGGCCATGGGCCACGGCGCGCTGGACGTGGTCGACACGCCGGCCATTGGCGCCGGCAATGCCCAGGAAGCGGCGGCGCCGTTGTTGCGCAAGATCCTCAACATCGGCTGGCTGATCGGCGACAAGGCGCCACGTGCGCGCCCGGCGCCGAGTTCGCCGCGCAGTTCGCCTTCACGTCAGCGGCTGGTGGCGATCGGTTCGTCTGCCGGTGGGCCGGCGGCGCTGGAAGTGTTGCTCAAAGGCCTGCCGAAGGATTTTTCCGCCGCGATCGTGCTGGTGCAGCATGTCGATCAGGTGTTCGCCGCCGGCATGGCCGAATGGCTGGCCAGTGCCAGCGGCCTCGATGTGCGTCTGGCCCGCGAAGGCGAGCCGCCGCAAAGTGGTGCGGTGCTGCTCGCCGGGACCAATCACCATATTCGCCTGTTGAAAAACGGCACGCTGGCCTACACCGCCGAACCGGTCAACGAGATCTATCGCCCCTCGATCGACGTGTTTTTCGAGAGCGTCGCCAGTTACTGGAACGGTGACGCCGTCGGGGTTTTATTGACCGGGATGGGGCGCGATGGCGCGCAAGGGCTTAAGCTCATGCGCCAGCAGGGTTATTTGACCATCGCCCAGGATCAGCACAGCAGTGCGGTGTACGGCATGCCCAAGGCTGCCGCGGCGATCGATGCCGCGGTGGAAATCCGCCCGCTGGAAAAGATAGCGCCACGATTGCTGGAGATTTTCCCCAAATGAACAGGTTGTTCCGCAATCCAGGCCCCCGCAGTACTCAGGTGACCGCTCATGAATGATTTACAGATCGACGACATTAAAACCGACGAGAACGCCGCCATGGTGTTGTTGGTGGATG
Source organism: Pseudomonas sp. Sample_21 (assembly GCF_004307525.1). NCBI lineage: Bacteria > Pseudomonadati > Pseudomonadota > Gammaproteobacteria > Pseudomonadales > Pseudomonadaceae > Pseudomonas > Pseudomonas sp. Sample_21. Next base: position 7,764 of record NZ_RCNZ01000066.1, read on the forward strand.
ATCAGGCGATGATCGGCGAAGCGGTGCGCCGTGGGCTGTCGAATCAGGAAAACATCGACTTCCACTTCTGCTCCGACCCGCAGCAGGCCATCGCCCAGGCGGTGCGGATCAAACCGACGGTGATCCTCCAGGATCTGGTGATGCCCGGCCTTGATGGCCTGAGCCTGGTGCGCGAATACCGCAATCATCCGGCGACCAAGGACATCCCGATCATCGTCCTCTCGACCAAGGAAGACCCGCTGATCAAGAGCGCGGCGTTTTCCGCTGGCGCCAACGATTATCTGGTGAAACTGCCGGACACCATCGAACTGGTCGCGCGGATCCGCTACCACTCGCGTTCCTACATGACATTGCTGCAACGCGACGCCGCGTACCGTGCGTTGCGGGTCAGCCAGCAGCAGTTGCTCGACACCAATCTGGTGCTGCAACGGCTGATGAACTCCGATGGCCTGACCGGGCTGTCCAACCGTCGTCACTTTGACGAGTACCTGGAACTGGAGTGGCGCCGTTCGTTGCGCGATCAGACGCAGCTTTCACTGCTGATGATCGACGTCGATTACTTCAAGTCGTACAACGACAGTTTTGGCCACGTTGAAGGCGATGAAGCGTTGCGCAAGGTCGCCGCAGCCATCCGTGACGCCAGCTCGCGGCCATCGGACCTGCCGGCGCGTTATGGCGGCGAGGAGTTTGTGCTGGTCCTGCCAAACACTTCGCCGGGCGGCGCGCGGCTGTTGGCCGAAAAACTGCGCCAGACTGTGGCGGCGCTGAAAATTCCGCACAACACGCCGGCCGAGGGTTCCAGTCTGACCATCAGCATCGGTCTGGCGACCATGGTGCCGCAGGCGGGCAGTGATTGCCGGCTGCTGATTTCGGCGGCGGATCGCGGGTTGTATCTGGCCAAGAACAATGGGCGCAATCAGGTCGGGATCGAGTAACGGCCGATGCCCTCACCCCAGCCCTCTCCCGGAGGGAGAGGGGGCCGACCGAGGTGTCTCGGGCCAGACATCGACCTGAGAGATCGCAGCGATTGTGGATCTTCAGGCTTGGCGATCACGGATTCGGCGAAGCCATTCTATTTCGGCGTATTTTTCAAATATCCCCCGATCGGTCCCCTCTCCCTCCGGGAGAGGGCTAGGGTGAGGGCAGCAATCTCGGCCCATTCACCGCCAGACGGGCTGCCGCGACAGCCTGTTTACGTTATACTCGCCGGCTTTCAAAAGTTCGCCAACGAGTGCTGCCCGTCATGGAAATCAACCCGATCCTGAACACCATCAAGGACCTGTCCGAGCGCTCCGAAACTATTCGGGGGTATCTTTGACTACGATCAAAAGCATGAGCGTCTGACCGAGGTCAACCGCGAGCTTGAAGATCCGAGTGTCTGGAACAAACCTGAATACGCCCAGGAGCTGGGCCGCGAGCGTGCCGCGCTGGCGCAGATCGTCGACACCCTCGACGAACTGAACGGCGGTCTGGCCGATTGCCGCGACCTGCTGGACATGGCCGTCGAAGAAAACGACGAAGGCGCAGTGGGCGATGTCGTCGCCGAGCTGGCCCGTCTCGAGGAAAATCTGGCCAAGCTGGAATTCCGCCGCATGTTCAGCCATGAAATGGACCCGAACAACGCCTACCTGGACATCCAGGCCGGTTCCGGTGGTACCGAAGCGCAGGACTGGGCCAACATCCTGCTGCGCATGTACCTGCGCTGGGCCGACAAACGCGGTTTCGACGCGACCATCATGGAACTGTCCGCCGGTGAAGTCGCCGGGATCAAGGGCGCGACCGTGCACATCAAGGGCGAATACGCCTTTGGCTGGCTGCGTACCGAGATCGGCGTGCACCGTCTGGTGCGCAAAAGCCCGTTCGACTCCGGCAACCGTCGCCACACTTCGTTCTCCGCTGTTTTCGTCTCGCCAGAGATCGATGACAAGGTGGAAATCGAAATCAACCCGGCAGACCTGCGGATCGACACCTATCGTTCCTCCGGTGCCGGTGGTCAGCACGTAAACACCACCGACTCGGCCGTACGTATCACCCACGTACCGACCAACACCGTGGTCAGCTGCCAGAACGAGCGTTCCCAGCACGCCAACAAGGACACCGCGATGAAAATGCTGCGGGCCAAGTTGTACGAGCAGGAAATGCAGAAGCGCAATGCGGCCTCGCAGGCGCTGGAAGACACCAAGTCCGATATCGGCTGGGGTCACCAGATCCGCTCTTACGTGCTCGATGCCTCGCGGATCAAGGATCTGCGGACCAACATCGAACGCAGCGATTGCGACAAGGTGCTCGACGGCGACATCGACGAGTACCTGGAAGCCAGCCTGAAATCCGGCCTGTAACACCCTCTGTGGGAGCGGGCTCGCCCGCGATCCCCAGCCGAAGGCTGGGGGCAACGAACCTGATGGAATACTTAAAGACATGAGCGACCTACAACTCGACCCGCAAGCCCTGCAACAGGAAGAAAACTCCCTGATCGCCCTGCGCAAGGAAAAGCTTGCTGCCGAGCGCGCCAAGGGCAATGCCTTCCCGAACGACTTCCGCCGCGACAACTACTGCGATGCCTTGCAGAAACAGTACGCGGACAAGACCAAGGAAGAGCTGGCAGAGGCTGCAATCCCGGTCAAGGTTGCCGGTCGCATCATGCTCAACCGTGGCTCGTTCATGGTGATCCAGGACATGACCGGGCGCATTCAGGTCTACGTCAACCGCAAGACACTGTCCGAAGAAACCCTGGCCGCGGTGAAAACCTGGGACATGGGCGACATCATTGCCGCCGAAGGCACCCTGGCGCGTTCCGGCAAAGGCGACCTGTACGTTGAAATGACCAACGTGCGCCTGCTGACCAAGTCGCTGCGCCCGCTGCCGGACAAGCACCACGGCCTGACCGACACCGAACAGCGCTACCGCCAGCGCTACGTCGACCTGATCGTCAACGAAGACGTGCGCCAGACCTTCCGCGTGCGTTCGCAAGTGATCGCGCACATCCGCAGCTTCCTGATGAAGCGCGACTTCCTCGAAGTCGAAACGCCGATGCTGCAGACCATTCCCGGCGGCGCTGCAGCCAAGCCGTTCGAAACCCACCACAACGCGCTGGACATGGAAATGTTCCTGCGTATCGCCCCTGAGCTGTATCTGAAGCGTCTGGTGGTCGGTGGTTTCGAGAAAGTCTTCGAGATCAACCGCAACTTCCGTAACGAAGGCGTTTCGACTCGTCACAATCCTGAATTCACCATGTTGGAGTTCTATCAGGCGTACGCCGATTACGAAGACAACATGGACCTGACCGAAGAACTGTTCCGCGAGCTGGCGCAGCTGGTGCTGGGCAGCACCGACGTGCCGTACGGCGACAAAGTGTTCCACTTCGGCGAGCCGTTCGTGCGTCTGTCGGTGTTCGACTCGATCCTCAAGTACAACCCTGAGCTGACTGCCGATGATCTGAACGACATCGACAAGGCTCGCGCCATCGCCAAGAAGGCCGGCGCCAAGGTGCTGGGCTTCGAAGGTCTGGGCAAATTGCAGGTGATGATTTTCGAAGAACTGGTCGAGCACAAGCTGGAGCAGCCGCACTTCATCACTCAGTACCCGTTCGAAGTGTCGCCGCTGGCCCGTCGTAACGACGAGAACCCGAACGTCACCGACCGCTTCGAGCTGTTCATTGGTGGTCGTGAAATCGCCAACGCCTACTCCGAGTTGAACGACGCCGAAGACCAGGCCGAGCGCTTCATGGCGCAGGTGGCCGACAAGGACGCCGGCGACGATGAAGCCATGCACTACGACGCCGACTTCGTCCGTGCGCTGGAGTACGGCATGCCGCCAACCGCCGGCGAAGGTATCGGCATCGATCGTCTGGTGATGTTGCTGACCAACTCGCCGTCGATCCGCGATGTGATCCTGTTCCCGCACATGCGACCGCAAGCGTAAACGTTTCAGTTAAAAAGCCGCCTAAAACAGGCGGCTTTTTATTGCCTGTCTGGTACAAATGTATCAATTGGTTAATTTGGCATTAGTAGAGGAAGTGCTGTCGTGATGGGTGCATTAGCTCAAGAAGGTGCAGCGGGTATCGCCACTGCGGTCGCTGAAAGTGTTCAGTACCAGGGCCGCAAGGCCAGCCGACAGGGCAGTGAGCAGCGTCGCCAGGACATTCTCGACGCCGCGATGCGCATTGTCGTGCGCGACGGCGTGCGTGCCGTGCGCCATCGTGCGGTCGCGGCGGAGGCCGGCGTGCCGCTGTCGGCGACCACGTATTACTTCAAGGACATCGATGACCTGCTCACCGATACCTTCGCCCAATACGTTGAACGCAGCGCGGCGTACATGGCCAAGTTGTGGATCAATAATGAAGGGCTGCTGCGCGAAATGGTGGTCAGCGCCGACGGCAGCCCGGAGTCGCGCTCGCAATTGGCCGATGACATAGCGCGGTTGATGGCCGATTACGTGCATCGGCAACTGATCAACCGTCGCGAACATCTGATGGCCGAGCAGGCGTTCCGCCAGGAAGCGCTGCTCAATCCGCGTCTGGCCATTCTGGTGCGCTCGCATCAGCAGATTCTGTTGCAGGGCACCTGCCAGTTGTTCCAGGTACTGGGCTCGCGCGAACCGCAGCAGGATGCCAAGGTGTTGACGGCGATTATCGGCCGGATGGAATATCAGGGCCTGCTCAACGACGCCGAGCCTCTGGCCGAAGAGGACATGCTCGGGATTCTGACGCGGTATATGCACCTGGTGCTGGCGTCGGTCTAGCGTTTCACGCTACACCCTGTGGGAGCGAGCCGTTGATGATCGTTCCCTCGCTCCGCGTGGGAATGCATCCTGTGACGCTCTGCGTCACGCAGCAAAAAGGGACGCGGCGCGTCCCGGGCGACATTCCCACGCAGAGCGTGGGAACGATCAAAAGTCTGAGTTTCAGCACGTCACGTTTTCTACAGGAGTTTCGGGTGGACGATTACCAGCAGACGATACGCATGTTGTCCGATCGCATTGTGCTGGCGCAGACGCCGATCCGCGTGCTCGATGCGGTCAAGTGGGACGACAACGTGCGCAAGGGCTTCCTCAAGGCCAAGGGCAAGGAAATGCCGGCGGTGGATCGCGACTACTACCTCAACCGCCCGCTGTCGTTCGATTCGAGCCAGGTCAAACTGGAATTCCAGAACATCGAGCGCGACATCACCCGCCAGCTCGGCCAGTTCAACCCGGTCGGGCAGATCATGCGGCGCATGTGCAAGGAATACCGCATGGTGGTGCGCATGCTCGAAGCGCGCGGCACCGAGGACTTCGGCCTGATCTCGCAGGAGCTGTACGGCGCGGCGTCCGATGCCTTCCACGCCGGTGACCCGACATTGGCCGACCTCGGCCTGATGATGTCCGACTACCTGAACAACATCGACGGACGCGGCGATCTGAAGGACGAGCCGAAAATCCTCACCGCCAAAGACGCAGTGCACCTGCTGCAGACCCGACTGAACAAGGTATTCGGTGAGGCCGAAGAAACCATTCGCGTGTTCGAGTCCGACGGCATCGTCGCCGACGCCGCCGCAGGCGCTGACTACATCAAGATCCGCACCGACGCGCTGTTCAACGACCGCGACGTCCGTGCATTGGAAGTCCACGAAGGCCTGGTGCACGTCGGCACCACACTCAATGGCTTGAATCAGCCGATCTGCACGTTCCTGTCGAAAGGCCCGCCCTCGTCGACGGTGACCCAGGAAGGCCTGGCGATCCTGATGGAAATCATCACCTTCGCCTCTTACCCGAGTCGCCTGCGCAAACTGACCAACCGCACCCGTGCGATTCATATGGTGGAAGAGGGCGCCGACTTTTTGCAGATCTACGAATTCTTCCGCGAGCAGGGTTTCGAGATGGCCGAAAGCTACGGCAACGCCAGCCGGGTTTTCCGTGGCTCGACGCCGACCGGTCTGCCATTCACCAAAGACTTGTCCTACCTCAAGGGCTTCATCATGGTTTACAACTACATTCAGTTGGCCGTGCGCAAGGGCAAGCTCGAGCAGATTCCGTTGTTGTTCTGTGGCAAGACCACACTGGAAGACATGCGGACCTTGCGCCAACTGGTGGATGAAGGCCTGGTGGTGCCGCCGAAGTATCTGCCGGATCAGTTCCGTGACTTGAATGCGTTGTCGGCGTGGATGTGTTTCTCCAACTTCCTCAACCATTTGAGCCTGGACCGGATTGAGGCGGATTACTCCAATATCCTCTAGACCCAGCACCGAACCCCTTGTGGGAGCGAGCCTGCTCGCGAATGCGATTTCACCTTCAACATTGATGTCGGCTGATACACCGCTTTCGCGAGCAGGCTCGCTCCCACAGGTTTGATTTGTGTTCAGTTCTCTTCTTTGCGAGGTTTCACCGGATGAGAATCCTCGGCATCCTTTGCCTGCTCTTGACCCTCGGTGGTTGCAGTTCGCTACTGTTCTACCCGGAACCGGGCCAGATCTTCACCCCGGACAAAGCCAAACTCGAATACCGCACCGTCACCCTGCTCACCGCTGATGGCTTGAAACTCAACGCCTGGTGGCTGCCGGCCAAACCTGGCGTCGAGGTCAAAGGCACGGTCCTGCATCTGCACGGCAACGGCGGCAATCTGCCGATGCATCTGGGCGGCAGCTGGTGGTTGCCGAAGAACGGCTATCAGGTGCTGCTGGTCGACTATCGCGGCTACGGTTTGTCCGAAGGCAAGCCGAGCCTGCCGGCGATCTATCAGGACATCGACGCGGCGTTCGCCTGGCTCGACAACGCGCCCGAGGTCAAAGGCAAACCGCTGGTGCTGCTCGGGCAGAGTCTGGGCGGCGCGATGTCTGTGCATTGGCTGGCGCAGCACCCGGAGCGGCAAAAACAACTCAAGGCCCTGGTGCTGGATGGCGTGCCGGCCAGTTATCGCAGTGTCGGCCAATTCGCCCTCAGCACTTCGTGGCTGACCTGGCCGCTGCAGGTGCCGCTGTCGTGGCTGGTGCCGGACGGCGACAGCGCGATCCACTCTATGGCGCAGTTGACCGGCGTGCCGAAGCTGATCTTCCACAGCATCGACGATCCGCTGGTGCCGATGGACAACGGCATTCGCCTGTATCAGGCAGCGCCGCCGCCGCGCGTGTTGCAGCTGACCCGTGGCGGTCATGTGCAGACCTTCGGCGACCCGGTGTGGCGTCAGGTCATGCTGCGCTATCTCGACGACCCCGAACACTTCGACGGCCTGCGCCGCCTCGGCGAAATCCCCAATTATCCGAAAGCCCCGAATTCTGAAGATGAGAGTCCGCAATGAGTGAAGAACGTAACGCCATCCCACTGATCATCACCGGTATCTGCAGCATCCTCGGCACCGTCGGGGCGCTGTGGTACTACGGCTACCTGCATTTTGCCAAGCCGGAGGATGCGTTGCTGCTCAGCGAATTCACCATGCTCAAGACCGTGCCGGGCGAGGACTACAAAGTCTCGCTGACACCCGCGCCGCAAGTGGCGCAGTGCATCGATGGCGTGCTGGTGCTGTTCGATACCGAACAGAAAGGGTTGACCGGGGTGTTGATCAACGCGCAGAAAAAAGCTGTGCGGTGTATGGGCGAAGATACTCCGCAGAAACTCGAGAAGTGATTCTGCAGGTTCAGCCCTCACCCTAACCCTCTCCCAGAGGGAGAGGGGACTGACCGAGGTGTTTGTTTAAGCTACGTCGACCTGATCCATTGCGCCGAACACAAGTTTTGAAAGCGGCACAAATCGGCTCCCTCTCCCTCGGGAGAGGGCTGGGGTGAGGGGCTACGATGTCTGATCCCACAAAAAAAGCCCCGCCTGATCAAGTCAGGCGGGGCTTTTGCGTTACCGGGTGAAGCTTAGTTCGAGCTCACCGAAGAACGCGGTGCTACTGGCTGGTTGTCGTTGGAAATGGTCACTTCCACACGACGGTTCATCGCACGGCCCGAGACGCTGCCGTTATCCGCTACCGGGTACTCCTTGCCATAACCCTGAGCGACGATGCGCGAAGGATCGACGCCCATCTTGATCAGAGCCATCTGCACGGAAGTTGCGCGGCGCTCGGACAGCGACTGGTTGTAGCTCGCGGTGCCGGTGCTGTCGGTGTAACCCTCGACGATCACTTTGCGATCCGGGTTTTCCTGAAGGAATTGCGCCAGTTTGTTGATGTTCACCAGGCCGCTGGATTTCAGATCAGCCTTGTTGGTGGCGAACAGCACGTCACCGAAAGTCACCAGCGTGCCGCGATCGGTCTGCTTGGCGTTGAGGCTGTCCTGCAGCTGTTTGATCTGCTGGTCACGGGCATCCAGACGGGCCTGGGCACGTTGGGCTGCGGCGTTTTTCAGGTTGTTTTCAGCGGTGCGCAGAGCGATTGTCTGCTTGGCCACTTCGACGCGCTGGTTGGTCAGGTAAGCCAGTTGGTCAACCTTGGCGGCGTCTTCCTTGTCCAGATAAGCCTTGTCGGCCTTGTCCAGGTAATCGCTGGCGTCTTTGGTTTCCAGTGCCGCGACTTTGCTCGCCTGTGGGTTGGCCTGCAGGCCGGCGTAGTTGGTGCGCGCCTGTTCCAGGTTCGGGTTAGGCGGGGTGGAGCAGGCAGCCAGTGCAACGCTTGCGGCCAGAAGAGCGGGAATCATCAGTTGCTTACGCATAATTTGTCGTCCTTTCTATCGGTAAGAGTTTCAGCTTTGCGGTCGGGATGCGCGCTTACTGCACAGTGCGCTGGCTTTCCTGACGCAGTTCCTGAACACCTTTCTGGGAATCCTTCACAGCCTGTTCGGCCTTGGCGGCCTGAGCCTTGCGTTCAGCGACGCGAGCGTCCCATTCAGCCTGTTCGGACAGGCGACGGGCCTCGTCATACTTCTTGTCGTGCATGGCGATTTCAGCTTGTTTCAGCTTGTCCTGAGCCTGCTTCATTTCCACCGCAGCGAACTCGGTACCGCCAGCGCTGACGGCGCTGTTGACGGCCGATTGGGTCACGGCGTACTGCTCGGTCGGAGGATTACCGGCGCAACCGGCCAATACGAAGCTGGTGCCGATGGCCAGAGCGGCCAGTTTCAGACCGCGCAGGTGGGAAAACGAGGTTTGGGTTTTCATGGTCTTCAACTCCATTAGGCATCTCCTGAAAATACAACTGAATCCATCCTGGCAGAGGAGGCGAAAGCATCGCTTGTAGACGCGAATTGAAACGCTCGTTCCAGGCGTGGTTACCTGTTCCGACCGGCGGCATTTTTGAAAAGTTCAGAAAAGATGGCCTATCGCCAAAAATTAAATTGACCGTTTGGACAAGGCTCTGGGACGGGAACTTTGGGCCTTTGGAGCGGTACGCGCGGGTGAGTTTTAAGGTGATATCAGGGGGTGATCATTACCCTGTGGGAGCTGGCTTGCCAGCGATGAGGCCATCATGCTCAGCACATTTTTGACTGAACTGCCGCCATCGCGGGCAAGCCCGCTCCCACATTTTTCTCGGTGTCAGGAATCAGTGCTTTTGCTTGTTCTCAGCCGAGGACAAATCATGCAGATGCCGCCGCGACAACGCCAGAAAACGCGGCGTCGGGCCGACATCCTCATACAACGGATCACCTTCCTCATCAGTCGCCACCACCGTCGAACCCTTCACATACGGCAGGCTCGCTTCGAACTCCTCAAGCGCGGCGCCGATCAGTTCGCCGAGCAGTTCCTCGGGATGACGTTTGGGATACATCTCGGCAATTGCCGCCAGGCGCGCGGCGGCCTCGACGTCCAGATGAATCGTGTAGCCGGTGTCGGTCAGGCGACCTTTGGCGTTTTCTTCCCAATGCTGGGCGAGTTCACGAATTTTCATGATGACCTCATTTAGCGCCTGCTGATGGCAGGCCTGGGTGAGTGTCCGGCAGCGCCGGCGGCGGGCCGTCGTACGGCTTACTGTTGAGACTAGCTTTCGCCGGCAAGGTTTAAAGTCAATTCGTCGCCTGCTTGTAAGAAGCGGCGCAGAGCGGCACTCTCTGGCAAAGCATTCGTTTCTGCGCTGTCCCCGATTACCGCTGGAGAACTGCTGATGACCGATATTGATGCACGCTTGCGCGAAGATGTTCACCTGCTCGGAGAACTGTTGGGCGACACCATTCGAGACCAGTACGGCGAGGCGTTCCTCGACAAGATCGAGCAGATTCGCAAAGGCGCCAAAGCCGACCGGCGCGGCTCGATGGACGCTGAACTGAGCGCCAGCCTCAATCAATTGAGCGAAGACGAATTGCTCCCGGTCGCGCGGGCGTTCAATCAGTTTCTCAACCTGGCCAACATTGCCGAGCAGTATCAGCTGATCCATCGCCGCGAGGAGTCGCAACCGGCGCCGTTCGAGTCGCGGGTGTTGCCGGAACTGCTCGCGCGCCTGCGCAGCGAAGGGCACAGCGCCGAATCTCTGGCCCGGCAACTGGCGCGGCTGGAAATCGAACTGGTGCTGACCGCGCACCCGACCGAAGTGGCGCGACGCACGTTGATCCAGAAGTACGACGCGATCGCCGCGCAACTGGCCGCGCAGGACCATCGCGACCTGACCAGCGCCGAGCGCGAGCAGATCCAGAGCAAACTGCAGCGGCTGATCGCCGAAGCCTGGCACACCGAAGAAATCCGCCGCACCCGCCCGACGCCGGTCGATGAAGCCAAATGGGGCTTTGCGGTGATCGAGCATTCGTTGTGGCAGGCGATCCCCAACCATATGCGCAAGGCGGATCAGGCGCTGTTCGCCGCCACGGGCCTGCGCTTGCCGCTGGAAGCCGCGCCGATCCGCTTCGCCTCATGGATGGGCGGCGACCGTGACGGCAATCCCAATGTCACCGCCGCCGTCACTCGTGAAGTCTTGCTGCTGGCGCGCTGGATGGCCGCTGACTTGTACCTGCGCGACGTCGATCATCTGGCTGCCGAACTGTCGATGCAGCAGGCCAGCAATGCGCTGAAGGCCAAGGCCGGCGACAGCGCCGAACCTTATCGCGCAGTGCTCAAACAATTGCGCGAACGCCTGCGCGCCACACGCAACTGGGCGCACGCTGCATTGACCGCGCCGACCCCGGCAACCGCCGATGTGCTGCACGACAATCGCGACCTGCTCGAGCCTTTGCAGTTGTGTTTCAACTCGCTGCACGAGTGCGGCATGGGCGTCATCGCCGACGGGCCGTTGCTCGACTGCCTGCGTCGGGCGGTGACGTTCGGCCTGTTCCTGGTGCGCCTCGATGTGCGTCAGGATTCGACGCGGCACAGCTCGGCAATGACCGAAATCACCGATTACCTCGGCCTCGGCCGCTACGAAGATTGGGATGAAGAACAGCGCATCAACTTCCTCACCGAGGAGCTGAGCAACCGTCGACCGTTGCTGCCCGCGAATTTCAAACCATCGGCGGATACCGCCGAAGTGCTCAACACCTGCAAGGAAATCGCCGCCGCGCCCGCTGCGTCGCTGGGCTCCTACGTGATCTCCATGGCCGGCGCCGCTTCCGACGTGCTCGCGGTGCAACTGCTGCTCAAGGAATCCGGCGTTCTGCGGCCCATGCGCGTGGTGCCGCTGTTCGAAACCCTCGCCGACCTCGACAACGCCGGGCCGGTGATGGAGCGTCTGCTGCTGTTGCCGGGCTATCGCGCGCGTTTGCATGGCCCGCAGGAAGTGATGATCGGCTATTCCGACTCGGCCAAGGACGCCGGCACCACCGCTGCGGCGTGGGCGCAATATCGCGCGCAGGAACGACTGGTGGAAATCTGCCGTGAGCAGCAAGTCGAACTGCTGCTGTTCCACGGTCGCGGCGGCACCGTTGGCCGTGGCGGCGGTCCGGCGCACGCGGCGATTCTGTCGCAACCACCGGGTTCGGTGGCCGGGCGTTTCCGTACGACCGAACAGGGCGAAATGATTCGTTTCAAATTCGGCCTGCCGGACATCGCCGAGCAAAACCTCAATCTGTATCTAGCCGCCGTGCTCGAAGCGACCTTGCTGCCACCGCCGCCGCCGACGCCTGAATGGCGCCATCTGATGGACGAATTGGCGGCGGACGGTGTCAGCGCTTACCGCCAGGTGGTGCGGGAAAATCCGCAATTCGTTGAGTACTTCCGTCAGTCGACCCCGGAGCAGGAACTCGGACGTTTGCCGCTCGGCAGTCGCCCGGCCAAACGCCGTGCGGGCGGTATCGAAAGCCTGCGGGCGATCCCGTGGATTTTCGGCTGGACCCAAACCCGATTGATGCTGCCGGCCTGGCTGGGCTGGGAGACGGCGCTGAGCAAGGCGCTGGAGCGCGGCGAGGGCGAGTTGCTCGGGCAGATGCGCGAACAGTGGCCGTTCTTCCGCACTCGTATTGACATGCTGGAAATGGTCTTGGCCAAGGCCGACGCGGATATCGCGCAGTCCTATGACGAACGTTTGGTCGAAGCCGATCTGCTGCCGTTGGGCGCGCAGTTACGCGACCTATTGTCGCAGGCATGCACCGTCGTGCTCGGTCTGACCGGGCAGTCCCAACTGCTGGCGCACAGCCCGGACACCCTTGAATTCATCCGCTTGCGCAACACCTACCTCGACCCGCTGCATCTATTGCAGGCCGAGCTGTTGGCGCGTTCGCGGCAGCAGGATGTCGAGCAGGGCAGCCCGGTGGAACAGGCGCTGCTGGTGTCTGTAGCGGGGATTGCCGCCGGATTGCGCAATACCGGCTAAGGTTGCTGATCACCTCAGGCGGCATTCGCGACAAGGGTCGGATGCCGCTTCTCCTGGCGTAGGAAAGTGCCGCGAAGCGACAGTTATTGATGGGGTTGCGACTTGGGTTACCGCGTCGCGAGGTCACGGCGGGCGTCGGTTTCTCCGACTTTTGGCGTCTTGTGTGGGCGCAGCCTGCTGTGTATCTTGATCAGCCTTTGGCCGTTTGTGCGGCCACGACCCGTATTTTCAGGATCCGCCGGTTACGAGCGAATCCTTTGTTTTGTAAAGCTTTTATATAAAAAATTGAGGAGCACATCGATGCGCGTCATTCTGCTGGGAGCTCCCGGGGCCGGTAAAGGTACTCAGGCAAAGTTCATCACCGAGAAATTCGGCATTCCGCAAATCTCCACCGGCGACATGCTGCGTGCTGCGGTCAAGGCTGGCACTCCACTGGGCGTGCAAGCCAAGAGCATCATGGATGCCGGCGGCCTGGTGTCGGATGACCTGATCATCGCGCTGGTCAAGGACCGCATCGCTCAACCTGATTGCGCGAACGGTTTCCTGTTCGACGGCTTCCCGCGCACCATTCCGCAGGCTGAAGCGCTGGTCACTGCCGGCGTCGAGCTGGATGCCGTGGTCGAGATCGCTGTAGAAGACGAAGAAATCGTCCAGCGCATCGCCGGTCGCCGTGTTCACGAAGCCAGCGGCCGCGTTTACCACATCGTCTACAACCCGCCGAAACTGGCTGGCAAGGACGACATCACCGGCGAAGAGCTGGTGCAGCGCAAGGACGACACTGAAGAAACCGTGCGTCATCGCCTGTCGGTCTACCATTCGCAGACCAAACCGCTGGTGGATTTCTATAAGAACCTTTCCGCCAACAACGGCGGCAAGCCAAAGTACAGCCACATCGAAGGCGTGGGTTCGGTCGATGCAATCACCGCCAAGGTGTTGGCCGCGCTGAGCTGAAAAGTCTGATCGGCTGCATCATCCACGGCCCGCTTGCGGGCCGTAGTTGTTTATACTGACGCACTTTTTTCCCCACCCCTGTTTTGGAAACATCGATGAGCACCTTGCTGGCCCTGGACACCGCGACTGAAGCTTGCTCCGTTGCCTTGCTGCATGACGGCAAGGTCACGAGCCATTACGAGGTGATCCCGCGCCTGCACGCGCAGAAGCTGCTGCCGATGATCCAGCAATTGCTTGCCGATGCGGGCACCACGTTGCAAGCGGTCGACGCGATTGCCTTCGGCCGTGGCCCGGGCGCGTTCACGGGTGTGCGCATTGCCATCGGTGTGGTGCAGGGTTTGGCCTTTGCTCTGGATCGTCCGGTATTGCCGGTATCCAACCTTGCCGTGCTCGCCCAGCGTGCCTTTCGTGAACATGGCGTAAGCCAAGTGGCAGCCGCCATCGATGCGCGGATGGATGAGGTGTATTGGGGCTGCTACCGCGAGACGGCGGGGGAGATGCGTCTGGTTGGTGCCGAAGCCGTTCTACCACCGGAAGTCGCCGCGCTGCCGGCTGACGCCAATGGCGATTGGTTCGGTGCCGGTACCGGTTGGAGTTATGGTGAGCGCATCGCGGTCAATCTGAGCGGCTCTGACGCCGGCATGCTCCCCCACGCCGAAGACCTGTTGACCTTGGCGCGTTTCGCCTGGGAGCGCGGTGAAGCGATCCCGGCAGATGACGCCCAGCCGGTCTACCTGCGCGATAAAGTTGCCACCCCGAAAGCCCGCTGATTCGACACTTTCTCCTGTGGGAGCGAGCCTGCTCGCGAAGGCTTCTGGTCAGTCAATGCATGTGTTGAATGTGCTGGACCCTTCGCGAGCAGGCGCGCTCCCACAGGTTCGCTGGTCACATACAAATGTCGCCAATCGTCAGTTTCTGCCCCCTCGCTTAAAACCTTTTGCGCTTTATGTGTTCTAGTTATCACTCGGCGGTTTGCTAAGTCGGTCAAGTGCCGCTAAATTGCCATCATTGATACCGAGCATGACATTATGCGTATAGACGGCGTTTCCACTCAGTCCTACCCCATCAAGCGCAAGCCGCGTAAAGGCAATGCGGCGCTGGATGAATCCGTCGACATCATCGACGGCGAGCTGGAATTCCCGAGCGAAGAGCAGATGGCCGCTCGTGCCGCTCAAGCCACCGCGCAACGCCTCAGCAACCTGCCTGCCCGTCAACAGGACATGATTTACCACCGCGCGATGAAGAAAAGCGTTGCCATGGCTCTGGCCAGCTACCTGAGCACCGCCGGTTTTGTCGATTGGGACGCAGACGTGCTGGGCCTCGATCTGTATATCTGATGGATCTGCCTTACTACCTCGGTTGCCCGTCCTGGAGCGAAAATGCCTGGCGCGAGTATCTGTATCCGGTAGACGCAAAAACCTCCGACTTTCTCGCTCTCTACTGCCAGGTGTTCAACGCCGTCGAAGGCAACACCACCTTCTACGCCAGTCCATCGCCGGCTACCGTCCAGCGCTGGGCCGAGATCATGCCGGCACACTTTCGCTTCACTGCCAAATTCCCCGGCGACATCAGCCACAGCGGCGACTTGCGTGAGCAACTGACCGCTGCCGAAACCTTCCTGCAATTACTCAAGCCGTTAGGCGAACGTGTTTCGCCGCTGTGGCTGCAACTGTCGAAAAGCTTCACGC
This sequence comes from Pseudomonas sp. Sample_21, assembly GCF_004307525.1. NCBI lineage: Bacteria > Pseudomonadati > Pseudomonadota > Gammaproteobacteria > Pseudomonadales > Pseudomonadaceae > Pseudomonas > Pseudomonas sp. Sample_21. The sequence continues at coordinate 23,040 of NZ_RCNZ01000066.1, forward strand.
CGCAGCGTCTGCCGGAGCTCGCGGCGTTTATCGATGCGCTGGATTGCCCGCTCGCGGTCGAGGTGCGCAATGAACAGTTCTTCGCCAAGGGCGAGAGCGAACGTCTGCTCAATCGTCTGTTGCTGGATCGCGGTGTCGAGCGCATCTGTCTCGACCCGCGCGCGCTGTTCAGTTGCTTGTCGACCGAGTCCTCGGTGATCCACGCGCAGTCGAAAAAGCCGCGTGTACCGACCCGTCCGGCGGCGTTCACGCAGTTTCCGCAGGTGCGCTTCATCGGCCATCCCGAGCTTGAGGCCAACGATGCGTTTCTTGTGCCGTGGTTGGCGAAAGTCGCTGAATGGATCGAAGAGGGCCGCACGCCCTACGTCTTTCTGCATACCGCCGATAACCTATTGGCAGCGAAACTGGCGCAACGTTTTCACGCACAACTGATGCAACGTTTGCCTGGCTTGCCCGCGCTGCCTGAGCTATACAGAGAACCCGCCGCCGAGCAGCTTGGCTTGCTCTGAGGCGGGTTTTTCTGCCCGGGAGCCCGTCGATGAACGTCCAAGTCAGTCAACAGCAACTCCTCAAAGCCCAAGCCTTCAAGGCCCTGCATGATCGCCAGGGGATCTTCGTCATCCCCAATCCGTGGGATGCCGGCTCGGCGAAGATGCTCGCCAGTCTCGGCTATCAGGCCTTGGCCACTACCAGCGCCGGTTACGCGTTTTCCCAAGGCAAGGTTGATGGCGCGTTGAGTCTCGACGAGACCCTGGCCAATGTCCGCGCGATTGTCGCGGCGACGGATCTGCCGGTGGCGGTGGACCTGGAAAACGGCTTTGCCGATGATCCGCTGGAGTCTGCGCAGAGCCTTCTGCGTGCCGCCGAGGCGGGCGCGGTGGGCGGGTCGATCGAGGACGCTACGGGCCGTCCGGACGCGCCGATCTATTGCTTCGAACACGCCGTGGCGCGGATTGAAGCCGCCGTCGCGGCGGTGCGCACCCTGCCGTTTCCCTTCATTCTCACGGCTCGCGCGGAAAATTACCTGCACGGTAATCCCGATCTCGACGACACCATTCGCCGTTTGCAGGCATTTGCCGCGGCGGGTGCCAACGTGCTCTATGCGCCGGGTTTGCGCAGCGCCGAAGAAGTGCTGGCAGTGGTGCGAGCCGTGGCGCCGAAGCCGATCAACGTTTTGATGTCTGGCGGTTTGAAACTGACCGTGCAACAGCTCGAGGAACTGGGCGTACGCCGCATCAGCACCGGCTCGGCACTGGCGCTGGCGGCGTTCGGCGAGCTCTTCCGCGCTGCTGAAGAAATCCAGCAATCCGGCACCTTTGGTTTCACGTCACAGTCGATGCCGTACGCCAAGGCCAATCAATTCTTCAAGGACTGAGCATGGGACGTTGGCTGTTCTGGGGGGTGTTGCTCGCGATGGGTGGCGCAGCGGTGAGTGTCTGGCGCGGCTGGCTGGAGGTGCCGCCGCAGTGGAACCCGTGGGCGCCATTGGACATAAAAGCCGCGCCCAACTGGCTGACCGGTTACAAACTCATGCGCCTGCGCAGTGATCCCGAGCTTTGCGCACAGGCGCTGAGCAGCTCGGATCTGCGCGTCAGCCCCCAGGCCGACAGCCCGGGCGCCAAGTGTCCGCTGATCGCTGCTCTGCGGGTGCAGGGCGGTGAAGTGGCGCTGAGCAGCAGTTTCATCGCCAGTTGCCCGCTGGCGGTGGCCTACGCAATGTTTGAACACCACACCCTGCAACCGGCGGCGCAATCGCTTTATGGACAGAAAGTGGCGCGGGTCGATCACCTCGGCAGCTTCGCCTGTCGCAATGTCTACAACCGTGAGAGCGGCGCTCTCAGCCGACATGCGAGTGCCGACGCGCTGGACATCGCTGGTTTCCGCCTGGCTGACGGACGCACGATCAGCGTGCTCAAGGATTGGCCCAAGCAGAATCAGGATGCAGAGTTTCTGCGCCAGCTGCGTGACGGCGCCTGCGAGTCATTCAGTGTGGTGTTGAGCCCGGATTACAACGCCGCTCATCGCAATCACTTTCATGTCGATGTCGGGCGCTGGAGCGTGTGTCGCTGAGGATCAGGCGGCGAGGCGCAGGTTCTGCAGAACGATCGGGCGCGCCCAGCCATTATCGAAGTCCAGGGCTTTCTGTTGCTCGACGATTTCTTCCGGCGGGAACGGCGGGTAAGGCTTCTGCAGCAAGTCCAGGTCGAACTCGGCGATCGGCAGGTACAACGGACGTTTCTGCGGAGCAGGGCCTGGCTCCGGCACTGGCTGGCCATTGTTGATCACAATCGGGCGTACCCAGCTGCTGTCGAAATCCTGTTGCTCTTGCTGGGCTTTGAGTTCTTCTGGCAGGAACGGTGGGAACGGCTTGTCCAGCAGCTCCATTTCGAACTCGGCGATCGGCAGGAACAGTGGCTCTGGCGGGCGAACCTGGGTTTCGACCACATCGCACTCACGCTGGCTGACGATGTGCGCGTGCAGCTCGCTGCCAACGGTTGGTTCTTCCGGGCTGTTCAGGTCAACCGGTGGAAACGTGCCACAGGCAGGCACCACTTCACTCGTCTGTTCGGCCAGGGCCTGGGCAAAGAAATCCTGCCACAGGTGACTGACGCCGCTCAGTGCTTGAGTGTTATGACGGCTGAAGTCGCCATGGGGCGAAACGTAGCCAATCGATGTGGGAAGAATGCCTGACATTTTTTTCGGTTGACGCTCAGCTCTGGCAAAATGCGCGTTGAATGGTTTATCGGCGGTTTTTGTCGATCCTTAACTTTTTTGAGCGTTTTTTCATGATCGAGTCACCCGCGGCCTGCCGCATCCTTGTCCAGGCCCTCGCCCCAGCGTTTCAAACGCAAGCCGCACACTGGGCCGAACGTCTCGGCCTGCCGCTCGGCGAGGCCGACGGTGAGTTCGCCTTGCAGGTCGGCGAGCAGGGTTTGCAGTTGCAGCAGCTTGGCCCGGACGCCCCGGGGCCGGTGCGGGTCGACTTTGTCGAGGGCGGTGCGGCTCATCGTCGTTTGTATGGCGGCGGCAGCGGGCAGATGATCGCTAAAGCGGTCGGCATCGCCCAAGGCGTGCGCCCGCGCGTCCTCGATGCCACGGCGGGGCTGGGCAAGGACGCGTTTGTGTTGGCCAGTCTCGGTTGTGAAATGAGCCTGATCGAGCGCCAGCCGCTGATCGGCGCACTGCTTGAGGATGGCTTGGCCCGAGCGGCAGAAGATTTCGATGTAGCGCCGATCGTGGCGCGGATGAAATTGCTAAAGGGCAACTCCATCGAAGTGATGCGCAGTTGGGAAGGGGAGGCGCCGCAGGTGATTTATCTCGACCCGATGTTCCCGCATCGCGAGAAAACCGCGCTGGTGAAAAAAGAGATGCGCCTGTTCCGCCCGCTGGTCGGTGATGATCCGGATGCCCCGGCCCTGCTTGAAGCCGCACTGGCACTGGCCACGCACCGGGTGGTGGTGAAGCGCCCGCGCAAGGCACCGTGCATCGAAGGGCCGAAACCGAGCCATGCGCTGGATGGCAAATCGAGCCGGTATGACATTTATCCGAAGAAAGCACTGAAGCCTTAGAAGCAGCTGCAAGCTGCAAGCCAGAGCCAAGTCACTGCTTTTGCTTTTTCTTGCAGCTTGTAGCTAGAAGCTCGCAGCTGCTCCTCCCCCATAGGCCCTCATAAACAACCCCACCACCTCCCGCACATGCCGTTCCGCTGCCTCTCCGGTCAGCGGCTCGCCGCAGCCGTACAACAAACGGAAATTTCCCGCGCCTTTGATCAGGCAGAAGAAGTGCTCGGCGGCGTTGCGTGGCTGGTCGATGCTCAGCGCGCCGGTTGCATGGATTTTCGCCAGCAGACCTTCCATGCCGTTGACCACGCGCTCTGGGCCGGCCTCGAAGAAGATCAGCGACAGCTTCGGATCCTGACTGCCCAGCGCCATGATCAGACGGTGCAGGTTCACCGATTCATCGCTGTTGATCAGGTGGTGGAAGCCTCGGGCAATGTTCAGCAATACATTTTCCACCGCGATGCCGTCCGGCAATTCGAAGAACAGCGGTGGCAATTGTTCCTCGCATTTGGCGACGACGGCGGCGGAAAACAGCGTCTCCTTGTCGTTGAAATGGCTGTAGACCGTCAGCTTCGACACGCCGGCCTCGCTAGCCACCGCGTCCATGCTGGTGTTGGCGTAGCCATGGCAGAGAAACAGGGTTTTCGCCGCATCCAGGATCGCCTGGCGTTTGGCCAGATCCTTGGGGCGGCCCGGGCCGTTTGGAGCTGAAAGATTGTTCGACATTCTTCGCTTTTAATACTGGACTGGTGAGTTTGCTATTAATACCATACCCGCCAGTATAAATATTCCAAGCCTCATTCGCGAAAGGTCCGTCACCATGTTCCGCCATGCGTTGTCCTTTGCCGTGCCAGTCAGTCTGGCGTTCCTGTTATCGGCGTGCGGTCAGGAAGAGGTGACCAAAGTCACCGTACGCCCGGCCATGGTGGTACAGCCCGAGCCTTCGGCGCAGGCGATGGAGAGTTATCCGGGCGAGGTGCGTGCCCGTTATGAGCCTGATCTGGCATTCCGCATCGGCGGCAAAGTCAGCCGACGACTGGTCGACGAAGGCCAGCGCGTCAAAGCCGATCAGCCCTTGGCCGAACTCGATCCGCAGGATGTGCGCCTGCAACTGGAAGCCACCCGCGCGCAGGTCGCCGCCGCCGAGGCCAATCTGAACCTGGTCCGCGCCGAGCGCGATCGCTATAAAACCCTGATGGATCGGCAAATGGTCAGCCGCTCGGCCTACGACAACGCGGAAAATCTATATCGCTCCGGCGAAGCCCGCCTTAAACAAATCAAAGCCGAATTCAACGTTTCGACCAACCAGGCCAGTTACGCGGTGCTGCGGGCGCCACAGGACGGTGTGGTGGCCAAGCGTTCGGTGGAAGTCGGTCAGGTGGTCGCTGCCGGGCAAACCGTGTTCACCCTCGCCACCGATGGTGAGCGCGAAGTGTTGATCAGCCTGCCGGAGCAAAGCTTCGGCCGCTTCAAGGTCGGTCAGCCGGTTACCGTGGAATTGTGGGCACAGCAGAATCAACGCTTCGCCGGGCAGATCCGCGAGTTGTCGCCGTCCGCCGATCCGCGTTCGCGCACTTTTGCTGCGCGTATCTCGTTCACCAGCGGCAAAGTCCCGGCTCAACTGGGGCAGAGCGCACGGGTGTTTGTGCAAGCGGCCGACAGTGTCTCGTTGTCGATACCGCTTTCCGCGCTGACCGCTGAAAACGGCGCGACCTACGTCTGGGTGGTCAACGGCAACAACACGTTGAAGAAAACTCCGGTACGGGTCGGTCCGTTCGGCGAGAAGAGCGTAGCGGTGCTCGAAGGCTTGAATGCCAGCGATTGGGTGGTGGCTGCCGGCGTTCACGTATTGCTCGACGGCCAGCAGGTGCGACCAGTGGATCGCTCCAATCGTGTGGTCAATCTGGCGAACAAGGAGTAAGCCCCGATGCGCTTCAACCTCTCCGAATGGGCGTTGCGTAATCGCCAGATCGTACTGTTCCTGATGCTTTTGCTCGCCGTTGTCGGCGCGTTGTCCTACACCAAACTCGGCCAGAGTGAAGACCCGCCGTTCACTTTCAAGGCGATGGTCATTCAGACCCGCTGGCCCGGTGCGACCGCGCAGGAGGTCTCGCGCCAAGTCACTGAACGTATCGAAAAGAAGCTGATGGAAACCGGCGAGTACGAACGCATCATGTCGTTCTCACGCCCCGGTGAATCCCAGGTCACTTTCATTGCTCGCGATTCGATGCACTCCAAGGACATTCCCGACCTCTGGTACCAATTGCGCAAGAAGGTCGGCGATATCCGCCAGACTTTGCCGCCGGGAATTCAGGGGCCGTTCTTCAACGATGAGTTCGGCACTACCTTCGGCAATATCTATGCGTTGACCGGCGACGGTTTTGACTACGCCGTGCTCAAGGATTACGCCGACCGCATCCAGATTCAGCTGCAGCGGGTCAAGGACGTCGGCAAGGTCGAACTGCTCGGCCTGCAGGACGAGAAAATCTGGGTCGAGCTGTCCAACGTCAAGCTCGCCACCCTCGGCTTGCCGCTGGCGGCGGTGCAGCAGGCGCTGGAGGAACAGAACGCGGTATCCACGGCGGGGTTCTTCGAAACCGGCAGCGAGCGCTTGCAGCTACGCGTCTCGGGGAATTTTCAGACAGTCGATGAGATAAAGAACTTTCCGATCCGCGTCGCCGATCGTACGTTCCGCATCTCCGATATCGCCGATGTGCGTCGCGGTTTCAGCGACCCACCGGCGCCGCGCATGCGTTTCATGGGCGACGACGCGATCGGTCTGGCCGTGGCGATGAAGGACGGCGGCGACATTCTCGTCCTGGGCAAGGCGCTGGAGGGCGAGTTCTCGCGGATCCAGAAAAACCTCCCGGCCGGCATGCAGCTTCGCAAGGTGTCCGATCAGCCGGCAGCGGTAAAAACCGGCGTCGGCGAGTTCGTTCAGGTACTGGTCGAGGCACTGGCGATCGTCTTGCTGGTGAGCTTCTTTTCCCTCGGTGTGCGCACCGGCATGGTCGTCGCGCTGACCATTCCGCTGGTGCTGGCGATGACCTTCGCCTGCATGTATTACCTCGGCATCGGTCTGCACAAGATTTCCCTCGGTGCGCTGGTGCTGGCGCTGGGCTTGTTGGTGGATGACGCGATCATTGCTGTGGAAATGATGGCGATCAAAATGGAACAGGGCTTCGACCGGATTCGCGCGGCGAGTTATGCCTGGACCAGCACCGCATTCCCGATGCTCACCGGCACGCTGATCACCGCCGCCGGCTTCCTGCCGATTGCCACTGCCCAGTCCGGCACCGGCGAATACACCCGTTCGATTTTCCAGGTAGTGACCATTGCCTTGCTCGCCTCATGGGTCGCGGCGGTGATGTTCGTGCCGTATCTGGGGGAAAAACTCCTGCCGGATCTGGCGAAAATTCACGCGGCAAAACACGGCACTGGCGATGGTCAACCGGATCCGTATGCGACGCCGTTCTATCAGCGCGTCCGGCGTCTGGTGGAGTGGTGCGTGGCCCATCGCAAGACGGTGATCGTGCTCACCGTGGGCCTGTTTATCGCCTCGGTGATGCTGTTCCGTTTCGTCCCGCAGCAGTTCTTCCCGGCTTCGAACCGGCTGGAGTTGATGGTCGATCTGAAACTGGCCGAAGGTGTTTCGCTGGCCAATACCACCAGTGAAGTCAAACGCCTCGAAGCGCTGCTCAAGGAGCACGCCGGCATCGACAATTATGTGGCCTATGTCGGCACCGGTTCGCCACGCTTTTATCTGCCGCTGGATCAGCAACTGCCGGCGGCGAGTTTTGCCCAGTTCGTGGTGTTGGCAAAAACCATCGAAGAGCGTGAAGCGCTGCGCAGCTGGTTGATCGAAACCCTCAACGAACAGTTCCCGGCCCTGCGTTCGCGGGTCACCCGTTTGGAAAACGGCCCGCCGGTTGGCTATCCGGTGCAGTTCCGCGTCACTGGCGAGCACATCGAAGAAGTCCGTGCGTTGGCGCGCAAGGTGGCAGCAAAGGTTCGCGAGAATCCGCATGTGGTCAACGTGCATTTGGACTGGGAGGAGCCGAGCAAAGTTGTTTATCTGAACATTGATCAGGATCGCGCCCGCGCCCTCGGTGTGAGCACCGCCAATCTGGCGAAATTCCTGCAGAGTTCGCTGGTCGGCTCGACGGTCAGCCAGTACCGCGAAGACAACGAATTGATCGAGATTCTGCTGCGCGGCACCGTGCACGAGCGCACTGAATTGTCGTTGTTGCCGAGCCTCGCGGTGCCGACGGATAACGGGCGCAGTGTGGCGTTGTCGCAGATTGCCACGCTGGAATACGGCTTCGAGGAAGGCATCATCTGGCACCGCAACCGCCTGCCAAACGTGACCGTACGCGCTGACATTTATGGCAAGGAGCAACCGGCAACGCTGGTCAAACAGATCATGCCGACGCTGGACCCGATTCGCGCTGAGTTGCCCGATGGTTATCTGCTGGATGTCGGCGGCACGGTGGAGGATTCCGAGCGCGGGCAGAAGTCGGTGAATGCCGGGGTGCCGATGTTCATTGTCGTGGTGCTGACCTTGCTGATGGTGCAGTTGCGCAGTTTCTCGCGCACGGCGATGGTGTTTCTCACCGCGCCGTTGGGCTTGATCGGGGTGACGTTGTTTCTGATGGTGTTCCGCCAGCCGTTCGGGTTTGTGGCGATGCTCGGGACGATCGCGTTGTCCGGGATGATCATGCGCAATTCGGTGATTCTGGTCGATCAGATCGAGCAGGATATCGCATCGGGGCTTAAGCCTTGGCAGGCGATTATCGAGGCTACGGTTCGGCGCTTCAGGCCGATTGTATTGACGGCGCTGGCGGCTGTGCTGGCGATGATTCCGCTGTCGCGCAGTGTGTTTTTCGGGCCGATGGCGGTGGCGATCATGGGCGGGTTGATTGTTGCGACTGCGCTGACGCTGTTGTTTTTGCCGGCGTTGTATGCGGCCTGGTTCAGGGTTCGTCGGGAGGGTTGAGTTTCTTTGTCGTGGCGGCCTTCGGGCCGACCATGACTTGGGGTTTTGGGTGAATATCCGTTGCTGTGGGTGTTGCTGATTACGGTTCCGCCCTTACGGCGGGTCACCTTTTTCAAACGCCGGAGTGCCGGCTCAGCAAAAAGGTAACCCAAAACGCTTGCTCCTACGTTCGGCCCTCGCAGGCTCGGGTTCCTTCGCTGCGGGATCGATCCGGGCGCAGCGGCTACGGTTTGCTTCGCTGCACCTCCTTCCGCTGTGTCTGGCTGCGCCAGACGGTCGCTGCGCTCCCACGCCCGGATCAATCCCTCCACTCAGCCTTCCGACGTCGCCGGTGGATCAAGATCAAGAGCAGGCGAGCTGACACTCGGCCATTGAGTGGTGAAAAGCGTGGGTGTTCGGCTTTTGATTTGTGTTGTTGCTGCCCCTCACCCCAGCCCACTCCCGAGGGAGAGGGAGCCGATTTTGGGCGTTCCAAAATCTGCATTCGACTCGGTATCGCAAGTCGGCGTATTTCGCCTGAACACCTCGGTCAGTCCCCTCTCCCTCCGGGAGAGGGCTAGGGTGAGGGGCTTTTGATCTGTTTCTTTTGCGGATACTGACTCGGTATCTCAAGCCGACGTTGCTCTGGTAATCAGCCCGACTTCCCGCTATGACTGCGCATCGGCAGAGGATTTCCCTTGCTGAACTGCGGTGAATCGTGTCCTCGGTCCGGTCGATCCACAAAGCGGATGCGCAAAAAAACCCGCTGAACCGAGGAAGTTGAGCGGGCTTTTTTTGTGGTTCGGAAATTACAACGTACCAAACACCTTCTTCGCCAGACTCGTCGCCGCAGCGGCCGGGTTCTGACGAATTGTTTCTTCCTGCTTGCCGATCATCTCGAACAAACCATTGAGTGCCTGTTCGGTGACGTAGCTTTCAACGTTGGCGCTCTTGGCGTCGACGACACCGAAAGCCGCAGCTTGACCTGCAAAGGTGTTGTACTTCTGCGCGACGCCGACCTTGTCGGTGGCTTGCTTGACGATGGGCAGGAATTTCGCGCGGATCTGTTCGCGGCTGGATTTGTTCAGGTATTGGGTCGCCGAATCGTTGCCGCCGCTGAGGATGCCTTTGGCGTCGGCCACGCTCATTTTCTTCACTGCATCGACGAGGATTGGCTGGGCCTGGGTCACGGCGGATTCGGCGGCTTTGTTCATCGCGGTTTCCAGTTCTTCGACCTGGGCGCCCATGCCGAAGGCTTTCATCTTGCTCGCGGCTTTGCCGAGTTTGCCTGGCAGTTCGATTTTCACTTCGGGGTTATTGCTGAAGCCACCCGGGGTGCCGAGTTGTTTCACGGCGATCTGTGCGCCTTGGGTCAGGGCGTCCTTGAGGCCGCCGGTGGCGTCTTGTTGCGACAGGTCGTTGAGCGACAAGGCCAAGGCGTTGGCGGAGATCAGCAGACCGGCGCAGGCGGCGGCGAAGCGAAGGGTAGGGCGGCGCATGGCGGCTTCCTTGTGGCGAAAAATGGATTAACGAACGGCGTCGACGCGGATTTTCAGCGGCTGCGGGTCGTTGCCGTCGAGTTGCACGGCGTGGTTTTCGGTGGTGATGAACATCAGCTCGCCGTTGACTTCAATGCGCGCGCTGACCGAGTAACGGTGGCCGGATTTGACCTGCGCCGGATCGTAGCTCAAATGGAATGGCAGCGGCACCTGGCCTTTGATCGGGCCTTTCTGTTCGGCGAGGACGATGGCCGTTGCATCGGCCAGCGACACATCTTGCAGGCTCACGCTCAGGGTCGCGCTCGGGGGCAGGGCGATGCGTTGCAGGTAGAAGACTTCGCCGTCGAGGCTGGCCTTGCCGGCGGGTGTGGTTGATTGGCAGGCGCTGAGCAGGGTGGCGGAGGCGAGGGTCAGCAATTTTTTCATGGGAGAATCTCCTTTCAATGTGGGAGCGAGCCTGCTCGCGAAAGCGCTGGGTCAGTCAAACTAAATGTCGACTGACATTCCGTCTTCGCGAGCAGGCTCGCTCCCACAGGTCTAAGGCTTCAAGCCTCAGGCTGTGGCGTGATCTGATCCGCCGCATCTTCACTGCGGTGCAGCGCGACCTGGCGGATAGACAGGCGAATCTCCGCTGGCAGCACGCGCTTGGCCGCGCCTTCGGCCAGCTCGCCGAGCAGTTCGTGGTAGCTGAGCTTGCCGGCTTCGTCGCGGCGCAGGACGTCGAGGTCGAGCAGGGTCTGGATGAAGTGGCGGAACAGACTCTTGTCGAAGAATTCCGGCGCATTGAGACCATGGAGGATCGACAGGCGCTGGGCCATCACTGTGCACAGATCTTCCAGCTCTTCGGCGCTGATGCTGTTCTGGCCGCTGTTGAGCAGCAAAGATACGGTCATGTAGAAGCGCTGCAGGGTCTGCGCGATGCTTTTAGACAGCAGCGTCAGCAGCACGAAATGCCGCGAACTCGGCGCCGGGCGCATGTAAACGTCCTTCTCGAAACGCAGCAGGCCCTGCTCGACGAACGCTTCCAGCCACTGATCGATCACCGCGTCGAGTTCGTCCAGGCTCCAGCGGATGAACAGCTCCGATTGCAGGTACGGATACAGCGCGCGGGTGTAGCGCAGGATCTGCTCGCGGCTCATGCGCGAGGTGCTCTGGAAGAAACTCGCCAGCAACGACGGCAGAGCGAAAATGTGGAGGACGTTGTTGCGGTAGTAAGTCATCAGGACCGCGTTCTGCTCGTCCAGATACAGAATCTTGCCCAGCGCATCGTTCTGCTCGGCGAGCAGATCCATGTCTTTCACATGCTCGATCAGCGCCCGGCCATCGCCTTCCGGCAAGGTGGTGTGCGGCGAATACGGGACTTTGCGCAGCAGCGCCAGATACAGGTCCAGCACCCGCGCCATGGCGCGATCATCCAGGGCCAGACGCGTGGTCGACAGCAGAGCCAACGCCACCAGATTCACCGGATTGATCGCCGCCGCTTCGTTCAGATGCCGGGCGACTTTCTCGCCGAGGCGGTTGGTGGTTTCGTTGAGCCACGCCGGTTTGAACTGCGGGCCGAGCTCCTGCCGGCGCCAGTCCGGTTGCTCGGCGTCGAGGAATTCCGCCAGTTTGATCGGCTCGCCGAAGTTCACCGCGACCTGGCCAAAGCGCTGCTTGAGCGCGCCGATCACTTTGAAAATGTCGAAGATCGATTCTTTTTTCTTGCTCGCCCCGCGCAGTTCGCCGAGGTAGGTGCGACCTTCGAGCACGCGCTCGTAACCGATGTACACCGGCACGAAAACGATCGGCATCCGCGACGAACGCAGGAAGCTGCGCAGGGTGATTGCGAGCATGCCGGTTTTCGGTTGCAGCATGCGCCCGGTGCGCGAGCGCCCGCCCTCGACGAAATACTCGACCGGGAAACCTTTGGTGAACAGCGTGTGCAGATATTCGTTGAACACCGAGGTATACAGCGGATTGCCCTTGAAGGTGCGGCGCATGAAGAACGCACCGCCGCGACGCAGCAGGCTGCCGATCACCGGCATGTTCAGGTTGATCCCGGCGGCAATGTGCGGCGGGGTCAGGCCGTTGCGGAACAGCAGATACGAGAGCAGCAAGTAATCGATGTGGCTGCGGTGGCACGGCACGTAGATCACTTCGTGACCTTGCGCGACGTTCTGCACGCCCTCGATGTGGTTGACCTTGATGCCGTCGTAGATCTTGTTCCAGAACCAGCTCAGCACCACTTCGAGAAAGCGGATCGCGGTGTAGGTGTAGTCCGAGGCGATTTCGTTGCCATAGCGCAGGGCCTGGGCCTTGGCTTTCTCCGGGGAGATTTTCTCGCGCTCGGCTTCGTCGAGGATCGCCTGTTTGACCAGCGGCTGGTTGAGCAGGCCTTTGACCAGATTGCGCCGGTGGGAAATGTCCGGGCCGATCACCGCAGCTTTGAGATTGCGGAAGTGCACGCGCAGGATGCGCTGGGCCATGCGCACGGTGCGCTCGTGGCCCTTATTGTGATCGATCAGTTCGCGCAGGTGGATCGGCGCGGAAAACTGCACGCGGGTTTTACGCCCGAGGACGATGATGCTCAGCAGCCGGCGCAGGCGTCCGGTGACTGCCCAGCTGTCGGCGAACAACAGTTTCCACGGACTGTTTTCGCTGTCCGGGGACTGGCCCCAGAACACGCTGACCGGAATGATCTGCGCGTCTTCGGCAGCATTCTGAGTCAGCGCGCTGACCAGACGGGTGAGAGTCGGCGGCGCGCCGCGTTTGTCCTGGCGACCGAGCCAGTCCGGGTCCGGCGTCAAATAGAAAAACGCCGCTGGTTCGATGAGTGAACCCACCGACACCGCCAGCACCGGGCGTGGCAAACCGGCCTTGGTGCACTCTGTGTCAACCACCGCCAGATCGGTCAGCGAAGGGTTTTGCAGGACGTAGAACACCGGACGACTGCGGTCGAGGTTAAGAGTGAACGACGACTGATTGATGGTCTCGGAGCGAACCCAGAGATACAACAGGCGGCGCAGGGTGCCAAACACAAGACGGCGGAACGGGGAACGGGTCATACGGCTTCTGCGTGAGTGAATAAAACCGAGCAGGCGCTCGGGGCGGACAGTTTGCCGTATTAGGCGAAAATCGGCAAAAAAGCACCGAAGTAATCTCCTGTTGAGAGTTTTCGCACCTGTCATATACTCGGCGCTCTGTTGCCGGTGCCCTGTCATGGACGTCGGACGCAGGCTGACGTTCCTCGAAGGCTTTCCTGCGAAAAGCCCGTTCAATAATAAAAAAGGAGTATGAACAGATGGCAACACGCGAAACCGGCAACGTGAAGTGGTTCAACGACGCCAAAGGCTATGGCTTTATCCAGCGCGACGACGGCGTGGACGTGTTCGTGCACTACCGCGCGATTCGCGGTGAAGGGCACCGCTCGCTGACCGAAGGTCAACAGGTTGAGTACGCGGTGATCACCGGCGAGAAGGGATTGCAGGCTGAGGATGTTGTAGGTCTGTAACACAAACCTCCAGAACGCCAAAAACCACTGTGGGAGCGAGCCTGCTCGCGAATGCGGTGTATCAGTCACCATTCATATCGACTGACACTGCGCATTCGCGAGCAGGCTCGCTCCCACGTGGGCTCTACGTTGCCCTGGTTACGCGGTCTTCCAGGTGATTTCTTCTTCCCCGTCTTCGCTGATGCGAATCCAGCGATCAGCGGTTTCTTCACCTTCTTCTTCGACCCACGTTCCCGGTGCGCAGCGCACCTCGACGTTCAGTGCCGCGAAGGCTGCGCGGGCGCAGGCGATGTCGTCGTCCCATGGGGTCTGGTCGCTTTCCAGGAACAGGCTATTCCACTTGCCCACGGCTTTCGGCAGCCAGGTCACCGGCACGTTGCCGGCCTTGCACTTGTACGTCTGGCCCTTCTGTACCCAGTCGCTGCACGGGCCCAGCGCGGCGCCGAGCCAGGCGGCGATGGCCTTGTGGTCGACGTCGGCGTCTTTCAGGTAAATCTCGATGTCCGGTTGGCGCATGGATGTCCTCACTGCGGGTCTGAAAAATCCATTCGCGGATTTAGCCGGCCCCGGGCCTGTGCCCGAGACCAAAAGTTATTGAAGAACGAAATAATCGTAGCGCATCGACACGGTGGTCTCGAACGGCTCGGCCTGCTCGATCACCGCCGCGCGACGCTCGGCACTGGCGCGCCAGCCGTGGGGCGTCATTGCCAACAGGTTGGCGCGATCCTCGGGCTTGTCCAGCGTCAGCTTGAATTCCAGGGTTTCACTGTGCGCCAAGGCCATGCCTGCCGGCACCAGGGCCAGGTGCTTGTCGTCGGTGTACTCGCGCACTTCGTCGTACAGGCGTTCGCGCAATTCCATCAGATGGCCACGGGTCGGGCCGACTTTCATCAGCCCGCCGCCGGCGCTGAGCAGACGCTTGGCTTCCTCCCAATCCAACGGACTGAAGACGCTGGCGAGAAACTGGCAACTGCCTGAAGCCAATGGCACGCGGGCCATGCTGGCAATCAACCAGGTAATCGCCGGATTGCGCTTGCAGGCGCGTTTGACGGCTTCGCGGGAAATGTCCAGCGCGTAGCCGTCAGCATTGGGCAAAGCCTCGGCGATTTGCGCGGTGTAGTAACCCTCGCCACAACCGATGTCGACCCAGCGCTCCGGCGCATAACTCGCCGCCAATTCAGCCAGACGCCTGGCGACTGGCGCGTAGTGCCCGGCGTTGAGGAAATCACGCCGCGCCTCGACCATCGCTTGATTGTCGCCCGGGTCGCGGCTGTTCTTGTGCTGCACCGGCAACAGGTTCAGATAACCCTGACGCGCACGGTCAAACCGATGCCCGGCGGGGCAGACCACGCCGTTGTCGACCGCGTTGAGCGGCTCACTGCAGATCGGGCACGCGAGCATCAGGCGAGCAACTTGATCAGGGTCTGGTAATAGATTTCGGTCAGCACGTCGAGATCGGCTGCCAGCACGCGCTCGTTGACCTGGTGGATGGTCGCGTTGACCGGGCCCAGTTCAACCACTTGCGTGCCCATAGTCGCGATGAAACGGCCATCGGAGGTGCCGCCGCTGGTCGACGCCTTGGTCTCGCGACCGGTGATGTCCTTGATGCTCGACGACACCGCATCGAGCAGCGCCCCCGGTTCGGTGAGGAATGGCAGGCCGGACAGCGCCCAGTCGATGTGCCAGTCCAGACCATGCTTGTCGAGGATGTCGGCAACGCGTTTCTGCAGGCCTTCGACGGTCGATTCGGTGGAGAAACGGAAGTTGAACACCGCCACCAGATCACCGGGAATCACGTTGGTCGCGCCGGTGCCGGAATTGAGGTTGGAAATCTGGAAACTGGTTGGCGGGAAGAAGTCGTTACCGTGGTCCCAGTGCTCGGCGGCCAGCTCTGCCAGCGCCGGAGCGGCGAGGTGGATCGGGTTCTTCGCCAGATGCGGGTAGGCCACGTGACCCTGCACGCCTTTGACCGTGAGCTTGGCGCCGAGGGAGCCGCGACGGCCGTTTTTCACCACATCGCCGACCAGCGTGGTGCTCGACGGTTCGCCAACGATGCACCAGTCCAGGCGCTCGTTGCGCGCGACCAGACGTTCGACCACGGCCTTGGTGCCGTGATGCGCCGGGCCTTCTTCGTCGCTGGTGATCAGGAAAGCGACCTTGCCTTTGTGATTCGGATAGTCGGCGACGAAGCGTTCAGCGGCGACGGTCATCGATGCCAGGCTGCCTTTCATGTCTGCCGCGCCACGGCCGCAGAGCATGCCGTGTTCGTCGATCACGGCATTGAACGGATCGATCTGCCATGCGGTAACCGGACCGGTCGGCACCACGTCGGTGTGACCGGCGAAGCACAGCACCGGGCCGTCGTTGTTGCCGTGAGTGGCCCAGAAGTTATCCACATCTTCGATGCGCATCGGCTCCAGGGTGAAACCGGCATCGCCCAGGCGCTGCATCATCTGCTTCTGGCAGTCGGCATCGATCGGGGTCACGGAAGGACGGCGGATCAGGTCGATGGCCAGTTGAAGGGTCGGCGATAGGTCGGCGTGGGCCGTCATGGAAAACTCCGGGATCATGGGGTGTGAGCTTGGGCTTCTAATGTGGGAGCGAGCCTGCTCGCGAAAGCGGTCTACCAGGCACCTTAAAGGTTGAATGTTACAACGCCTTCGCGAGCAGGCTCGCTCCCACAAGGGATAGGGGTGGTCAGTCAGACCGGTTATCACGCCAAGCCCCGCAAAATGGCGGTTATCTTAAAGCAAAACGGCGACCATTGGCCGCCGTTTAGTGCTGCGTTGCGGATTTAGACGACCGGTGCCGGCTCAGCCTTGGCCACAGGTTTGGGCAGCGACGACAGGAACGCCATGATCAGCGCAGCCAGATACGGCAGCGACTGCACCAGCAGCATGGTCACCCAGAAGCGCATGTCATTGCTCGGAATGCCCTGCACGAGGAAGATCCCCAGCGCCGCGCCCCACAGCAACAGCATGATGAACAACTCTTCGCGAGCCTCGCTGATCGCCACCCAGAAGCCGTGGTTGTCAGCGTTTTTTGGCGTGCGGAAAAACGGAATGCTGCTGGTGAAGAAACCGTACAGCACCGCTTTGGCGATGGTGTGCGACAACGCCAGCCCGGCCAGTGCCGCGCAGAACGCATCCTTCAGATTCACACCGACGGCGCGGCGGTAGAGGAAGATGATCTTGCCGACCTTGAACACGAACAGCGCCAGTGGCGGGATCGCGAAAATCAGCAACGGCGGATCGACCCGTTGCGGCACGATGATCATCGCCGCCGACCACAGCAACGCGCCGACGGTGAAGAAGATGTTCATGCCATCGGCGACCCACGGCAGCCAGCCAGCGAGGAAGTGATAACGCTGACCGCGAGTCAGTTCGGTGTCCTTGCCGCGCAGCAGGCTGCGGGTGTGGCGCTTGATGATCTGGATCGCGCCATAGGCCCAGCGGAAACGCTGTTTCTTGAAGTCGATAAACGTATCCGGCATCAGACCCTTGCCATAGCTGTCGTGGTAATACGCCGCCGACAGGCCTTTTTCGAACACGCGCAGGCCGAGTTCGGCGTCTTCACAGATGCACCAGTCAGCCCAGCCCAATTCCTCCAGCACGGAACGGCGGGTCATGGTCATGGTGCCGTGCTGAATGATCGCGTCACGGTCGTTGCGGGTGACCATGCCGATATGGAAGAAGCCCTTGTATTCGGCGTAGCAGAGCTTCTTGAAGGTGCTTTCGTTCTGGTCGCGATAATCCTGCGGCGACTGCACCACGGCGATTTTCGGGTCGGCGAAGTGCGGCACCATGTGCTTGAGCCAGTTTGGGTGTACGCAGTAATCGGAGTCGATCACGGCAATGACTTCGGCGTCCTTGGCGGTATGCGGAATCAGGTAATTCAGCGCGCCGCCCTTGAAACCGGCCAGCGGCGAAACGTGGAAGAACTTGAAGCGCGGGCCGAGGGTTGCGCAGTAATCGCGCACCGGTTCCCACACCGCCGGATCCTTGGTGTTGTTGTCGATGATCAGGACTTCGAAGTCTGGATAATCGAGCGCGGCCAGTGCGTCGAGGGTCTGTTTGACCATCTCTGGCGGCTCGTTGTAGCACGGCACATGGATCGACACTTTCGGCCGGTAATCAGAATCGCCCAGCACCGGCAGGAATTCCCGCCGGCGCTTGTGAATCCACACCGCTTCGGCCAGTTCATGGGCCTCGGTGAGCAGGACGATGAATACCCCGAGCGCACCGAGCGCCAGGAGAAATCCGACCGTGAGGCTGAACCACGTGCTGTATTGCTGGCTGTAGTCGTAACCGATGTACACCAGCACCGAACCGCAGAGGAACGCGATAAACGTCAGGAACGTCCGACCGCGCTGGCGCAGCGCCGAGCCGTCGATCATCAGCAGGGTCAGCGACAGCAGCGCCAGCACCACCGAGCCGATGGCCAGCACGCGCCATTGCGGAATCGCCACCACCGGGCCTTCAAAATTGAATTTCTGCTGGCGCGCGGCGTTGAACACGCCCCAGTAGGCGCCGACCGAACCTTCATCGCTGGCCTTCCACGGCTGGTCGAACGCTTCGATCACGAAGTAGTTGAAGCCTTGGCGATTGAGCTTGTTGACCAGTGTGCGCAGGTAAATCGCCTGATCTGCCGGCGAGGCATCGGCGCCACCGCGCATGCGACCATTGCTCGGCCAGCCGACCTCGGAGAGCAGCAGCGGTTTTTTCGGAAAGAGTTTTCTCAGATCGCGGGCACGGTCGAAGACGAACTGGCCGGCCTTGTCCACCGGAATGAATTCCCAATAGGGCAGGACGTGGGCGGCGATCAGGTCAACGTGTTTGGCCAGTTGCGGGTATTTCTCCCAGATGTGCCATTGCTCGGAGGTGGTCACCGGTACTTTGACCGCAGCGCGCACCCGATCCAGCAGAACGATCAGGGCTTCCGGGGTGATCTCTTCGCGAAACAGCGCCTCGTTGCCGACCACCACGCGCACGACGCTTCTGGAGGTGTTGGCCAGTTCGATGGCTTTGGTGATTTCCCGTTCGTTGCGTTCCTGGTCCGGGCTGATCCAGATGCCGAGGGTGACACGCAGGCCGAATTCCTCCGCCAGTTTCGGGATGTCTCCCAGCGAACCGTCCACCGAATAGATACGAATGTTGTCGGTCAGCTTGCTCATGATTTCCAGGTCACGGCGCATTTCGTCGTCAGACGGATACTGATCCTTCTGTGGGAATTGCCCCTGCTGGAATGGCGAATACGAGAAGCCGGAGATTTGCTGCGGCCAGTTCGGCGCCGTGACCGGGCGATTGACCAGCGCCCAGAAACCGGTGAACAAGGCAGCGATGGCCAGCACCACCACCAGGTTGAGTCCAAATTTACGCGATGACATAGCTGTTTCGGGTTCCAAAGGCTGTGGAACGAAGGATCGGTCGGATAGACGCCCGAGGGGCGCGCATCCTACACCGGCGGTTAACCAGCCGTACAACTGACGGGAAAATGCCTGACATTGGGCAGCCGTCTCTGACTTAAGTTCTTACACTTGTCGCTTGCAGCTTAAAACTTGTCGCTGCGTAGCCCTATAATGCGCGCCGGTTTTTGGGGTAATGGTCATGAGTACAGAAGATCCGCGGTTTGCAGGCATCGCTCGTTTGTATGGCATCGAGGGCCTGGAACGCTTGCGCGCCGCCCATGTGGCGATCGTCGGCGTCGGTGGCGTCGGTTCCTGGGCGGCGGAAGCCATGGCCCGTTGCGGGGTTGGCGAGATATCGCTGTTCGACCTCGACGACGTCTGCGTCAGCAATGCCAACCGCCAGTTGCATGCGCTGGACAGCACCGTCGGCAAACCCAAGGTCGAGGTGATGGCCGAGCGTCTGCGCGGGATCAATCCTGATTGCACGGTGCACGCCGTGGCCGATTTCGTCACCCGCGACACAATGGCTGAATACATTACGCCGGACATCGACTGTGTGATCGACTGCATCGATGCGGTCAATGCCAAAGCGGCGCTGATCGCTTGGTGCAAACGCCGCAAGATCCAGATCATCACCACCGGCGGCGCGGGCGGGCAGATCGATCCGACGCTGATTCAGGTCTGCGATCTGAACCGCACCTTCAACGATCCGCTGGCTTCGAAAGTGCGCTCGACCTTGCGTCGTGACTACGGCTTTTCCCGCACCGTGACCCGCCACTACAGCGTGCCGTGTGTGTTTTCAACGGAACAGCTGCGCTACCCGAAACCGGATGGCAGCATTTGTCTGCAGAAGAGTTTTGTCGGCGACGGCGTGAAGCTCGACTGCGCCGGCGGGTTTGGCGCGGTGATGATGGTTACCGCGACATTTGGCATGGTCGCGGCGACCAAGGCTGTGGACAAGATTGTCGCTGGTGTTCGGCGCCCGGCGGACCGGGTCAAGCCTCAAGCCTGAAGGTATTTGATCGTTCCCACGCTCCGCGTGGTAATGCAGCCCGGGACGCTCCGCGTCCCATCCAGAGCCGAACGCGGAGCGTCCGTTGAGGCATTCCCACGCAGAGCGTGGGAACGATCAGTCAGCGAGCCAACTCATTCATCCGCTGAAGCACGGCATTGAGGCCATTGCTGCGCGATGGCGATAGCTGGCGGGACAGGCCGAGCTGATTAAACCAATCCGGCAAATCGATTTGCTTTATATCAGCCGCCGACAAGCCGTTGACCCGCAACAGCAGCAACGCCACCAACCCGCGAATCATCCGCGCATCGCTGCTTGCCTTGAACTGCCAGTGTCCGTCGCGCAAATCCCCGACCAGCCACACCTGACTCTCACAGCCATGCACCCGGTTGGCCTCGCACTTTTGCGCGTCATCCAGCGCCGGCAAGCGATCGCCGAACTGCATCAGCAACCGCGCCCGCTGTTCCCAGCCAGCCGCATTCTGAAAGATCTGCAGCGCCTCAGCCGCTTCAACCGGCAGGCTCATCGCAACATCTCCAGCGCCTGATCCAGCGCCTCGAAAAAGCGCTCCAGATCTTCCGAGTCGTTATACAGCGCCAGCGACACGCGAATCGCGCCGGCCAGTTCGAAGCTTTTCATCAGCGGCATGGCGCAGTGATGCCCGGCGCGTACGGCGATGCCTTGTTCGGTGAGCAGATGCGCCAGATCGGCGTTGTGCACGCCTTCGACGACAAAACTGGCCAAGGCCAGTTGCGGCTTGCCGAGCAGGCGAATGCCGTTGCGTGCGGCGAGGCCGCGCAACAGGTAGTCGTGCAGCGCCGCTTCGTGGGCAGACACGGCTTGCTGATCCAGTCCAGCCAGATAATCCAGCGTGGCTCCGAGGCCGATGACACTGGCGATCGGCGGTGTGCCTGCCTCGAACCCCAACGGCGCCGGGCGGAAGCGCGAATCCTGATAGTTGGCGTCGAGCACCATCTCGCCGCCGAACTGCCAATGCTGCAATTGCTCCAGCGCAGCGTTGCGCCCGAACAGCACGCCGAGGCCATCGGGGCCGTAGAGTTTGTGGCTGGAAAATACATAGAAGTCGCAACCCAGCGCCTGTACATCATGCCGACCGTGCACCACACCTTGCGCACCATCGACCACGGTCAGCGCGTTCTGCGCCTTGGCCATGCCCAGCAAAGCGGTCAGTGGCTGCCAGGCGCCGAGCACATTGGACAACTGGCTGACCGCCAACAAACGCGTGCGCGGGCCGATCAGGTGTACGGCAGCGCCGAGGTCGATCAGGCCGTCGGCATCCAGCGGCAGGATCACCAGTTTCAGATTGCGACGTTGCGCCAGTTGCTGCCACGGCAGCAGGTTGGCGTGATGCTCCAGGGCGCTGATGACAATCTCATCGCCCGGCTGAAACAGAGGCTCCAGACCATAAGCCAGCAGATTCAGCGCGCTGGTGGCGCCGTGGGTGAAGATGATTTGCCCGCTGTCACCGGCATTCAGCCATTGGCCAACCTTGCGCCGACTGTCTTCGAACGCTTGCGTCGCGTGGGCACCGGGCAGGTGTTGCGCACGATGCACATTGGCCGCGCCGTTGGCGTAGTAATGCGTCAGTGCGTCGAGCAGGGCCTGGGGTTTTTGCGTGGTGGCGGCGCTGTCCAGATAGGTCTGGTCTTGCCGTTGCAGCGCGGCGATGGCCGGGAAATCGGCGCGCCAGGGGGAGGGGATCATCATGGGTTCAGCCCTGTGAAATTGGGCGGGGTGTACGCCAAACCTTGTGGGAGCGAACCTGCACGCGAAAGCGTCCTTGAGGACGCCAAAAGCTTCGCGAGCAGACTCGCTCCCACAGGCCTACAGCGCTTAGTTGTGAGCGTGCAGCGCTTCGTTCAGTTCGATCGCCGATTTGTGGGTCTTGCATTCCACAGCACCGGTTTCCGAATTGCGACGGAACAGCAGATCAGTCTGACCGGCCAGCTCACGTGCTTTCACAACCTTGACCAGATTGTTGTTTTCGTCGAGCAGCGCAACCTTGGTGCCAGCGGTCACGTACAGGCCCGATTCCACAGTGTTGCGGTCGCCCAACGGAATACCGATACCGGCGTTGGCGCCGATCAGGCAGCCTTCGCCGACCTTGATCACGATGTTGCCACCGCCCGACAGGGTGCCCATGGTCGAGCAACCGCCGCCCAGGTCCGAACCCTTGCCGACGAAGACGCCAGCGGAAACGCGGCCTTCGATCATGCCCGGGCCTTCGGTGCCAGCGTTGAAGTTGATGAAACCTTCGTGCATCACGGTGGTGCCTTCGCCGACATAGGCGCCCAGACGCAGACGTGCAGCATCAGCGATACGCACGCCGGCCGGTACCACGTAGTCGGTCATTTTCGGGAACTTGTCCACTGAGAACACTTCCAGCAGCTCGCCGCGCAGGCGTGCTTCGAGTTGCATTTCTGCCAGTTCGCTCAGGTCGATCGCGCCCTGGCTGGTCCACGCCACGTTCGGCAGCAGCGGGAAGATACCGGCGAGGCTGACGCCGTGCGGCTTGACCAGACGGTGCGAGAGCAGATGCAGCTTGAGGTAGGCC
The DNA here is from genome assembly GCF_004307525.1 of Pseudomonas sp. Sample_21. Lineage (NCBI taxonomy): Bacteria > Pseudomonadati > Pseudomonadota > Gammaproteobacteria > Pseudomonadales > Pseudomonadaceae > Pseudomonas > Pseudomonas sp. Sample_21. Next base: position 45,561 of record NZ_RCNZ01000066.1, read on the forward strand.
TCAGGCGTGGAGGTCAGTTGCGCGTCTTCGGCCAGCAGCGTGGCGACCAGCGGCTTGTGGCTTTCGGCCAGGCGGGTCAGCAGCTTGCCTTGCACGGCGTCGATGCCTTTCACGGCTTCAGCCAGTTGCGCAGCCTGGGCGGTGGTGAAGGTGATGGCCTGGTTGCCTTCGGTGTAACCGAGGATCGGCGCAACAGCCGCGACCAGTTCGGCCGAAGGGTTGAGCAGTGGCTGAGCGTAGAACACTTCCAGCCATGCGCCTTGACGGTTCTGGGTGCCGACACCAAAAGCGATGCTGAACAGGGAATTGGACATGTGAATACCTCTACAAAGAGTGACGGGCTGCTTACTTCAGAGCGGCCGCGTAGATATCTGGCTTGAAGCCAATCAGGGTTTGGTCACCGAGATCGAGCACCGGGCGCTTGATCATCGAGGGTTGTGCGAGCATCAGTTCGATAGCTTTCGCCTGGTCGAGATCGGCTTTGCGTTCGTCGTCGAGTTTGCGAAAGGTCGTGCCGGCGCGGTTCAACACGGTTTGCCAGCCGTGCTCGTCGCACCATTGGGTCAGGTGCTCACGGTCAATGCCGGCGGTCTTGTAATCGTGAAAGTCGTAGCTGACAGCGTGTTCATCGAGCCAGGTGCGCGCCTTTTTCATGGTGTCGCAGGCTTTGATGCCGAAAAGGTGCAACGTTTTACTTGAAACGGCCAAGGAATCGCCCCCTTTACAGGTGCTGGAAAAAAATGGTGACGGATTATGCCATGACCGGACGGTTTCGTCGGCCACGGTTGTCGTAACGCTGTAAAACCTGTGGGAGCGAGCTTGCTCGCGAAGGGGGCCTGTCAGTCAATTTCTGTGCTGAATGACACACCGCATTCGCGAGCAAGCTCGCTCCCACATTTAGTCCGGCGTCCAGGCGTGCGACGTATGTGCAACGGTCAGCCACAGCCTAAGGCGCTAATATGGCAGTTCAACGCTGTCGATCGCCTGAGATTCTGGTTTTATGCAAACTGCTTACACCGTCCTCATCCTGCTGATGCTGGTCAGCGTCTCGCGACTGGTCGGGCGGGTCATCCCGCTGCCGTTGCCGCTGGTACAAATTGCTGCCGGTGCCTTGCTCGCCTGGCCGACGCTTGGCCTGCACGTCGCCCTCGATCCCGAATTGTTCCTGTTTCTGTTCCTGCGGCCGTTGTTGTTTTCCGATGGCTGGCGCATGCCCAAACGCGCCTTCTGGCAATTGCGTGGACCGATCCTGACCCTGGCGGTCGGCCTTGTTCTGTTCACCGTGGTCGGTGCCGGTTATTTCATTCATTGGCTGTTGCCAACGATTCCGCTGCCAGTGGCCTTTGCCCTGGCAGCGGTTTTATCGCCAACGGACGCCGTGGCGGTTTCAGCGATTTCGCAGAACCGTCTCCCCACGCCGCTGATGCACATCCTTCAGGGCGAGGCGCTGATGAATGACGCCTCAGGCCTGGTGACCTTCAAGTTCGCCCTCGCTGCAGCGGTCACGGGCGTGTTTTCGTTGACCAATGCCAGTCTGACCTTCGTCGCGGTGGCGCTCGGTGGCCTGGCTGTGGGTGTAGCGTTGAGCTGGCTGGTCGGGCGCCTGCGCGCGTGGATGATCGCCCGCGGCTGGGACGATCCGGCCACTCACGTGGTGTTCATGTTGCTGCTGCCGTTCGCCGCTTACGTACTGGCTGAACGTCTGGGCGCTTCGGGCATTCTTTCGGCGGTGGCGGCGGGGATGATGCAAAGCTGGCTCGACCTGCTGCCGCGCCAGACCAGCACGCGATTGCTTAATCGCAGCGTCTGGGCGCTGCTCGAATTTGCGTTCAATGGCTTGATCTTCCTGCTGCTTGGCCTGCAATTGCCAGACATCATCAAGGCGGTGGTCAGCCATGAGCCGACGCTGTGGCCAACGCTGTTCTATCGCTGCCTCGATGTGCTGGCGATTTTCGTCGCGCTGGTGCTGCTGCGGTTCATCTGGGTGCAGAGCATCTGGCGCTTGTCGGTGTTGCTGCGCCGAGTGCGCGGCAAGGGCGAGCTGACGCAAGTGCCCACGGCGCGTTCATGCTGGTTGCTGACGGTGGGCGGTGTGCGCGGGGCGGTGACGCTGGCAGGCGTGATGTCGGTGCCGATGCTGATCGGCGCCGAGGCTTTTCCTGAACGCGACTTGCTGATCTTCATTGCTGCCGGGGTGATTCTGCTGTCGCTGGTCTCGGCCTGTATCGCGCTGCCCTTGCTGCTGCGCGGCATCGACAAAAGTCCTGACGACAAGCGTCGTCAGGAAGTGCGCGACGCTTGGCGCAAGACAGCCGAAGCGGCGATTCACTCGCTGGAAAGCGAAGAAGTGGTCCCGCAGGATGCCGCTCAAGCGGCGCTGGCAGCGGAGCTCAAGGCGCGGATCATGTCCGAATATCGCCATCAACTTGATGTGTTCAATGATTCCGCCGAGGCTCAGGCGCTGGCATTCCAGATGGATCTGCTTGAACGGCGTTTGCGCTTGAAAGCGCTGCGCGCGCAGCGTCTGGAACTCTACAGCCTCAGTCGTCAGCACCAGATCGGTGATGACGTGTTGCGAGAAGTGCTCGGGGAACTGGATTTGAGCGAGGCCAATCTGGGCCAGGTCAAGTCGTAGCACGAGATGATTCCTGATGGCGATTCAAGGGGATTCGCAAGAGCCGCCGTCAGGAATTTCGATCGGATAAAAATGTGCGCAGATGCGTTTGTCCTGCCAACTTATTTCCGTGTTCATCGGTATCTCAAACTTCCCATCGGTTAGTTCCTTCTCGACAGGATAATGCATGATTGAAGTCGGATCGTATGGGGTGACGGTGATCGCCTCGTCTATCGGTGTAAAAATGTTCAGGTCCACGCTTTGCTTATCCATTCCCCATTTTTCCGCATATTCCTGATAGACCTTCGGTCTATTCCAGGGAATGTTAGCATCAGGGTGCAGATGCTCATGATGAAAACCGAGCGCATGACCGAACTCATGTATTACTACCGTGCGAAAATCCGCATCTCCCGGTCGCGCGTATATGAACATCGTGGGTTTTCCTGCCGCGACTGTTAGTGCGTCGGTGCCAATTTGCGAAGCGTTTTGAGTAGTGTCGGTTGTAATTCGGATTACGCCGTCTTTACTATCGATGAAGCTAAAGGTGAGGCTGACATAGTCCGCCCATTCCCATATATGGCTCTTTATCGCTTCTTTCAGCGAGGCGGGTGGGTTGTCCACAAACGAAATGGTCAGATGGCGGCTCGGGTGCCAACACTTTGCATTGAGTGCCATGGTCCGGGAGGTCAGGCCTGAGTTGTTGGTGTACGAAATATTTTTCGAGTTTTCATTGATGGCCGCTCGAAAGCTGGCAACTGGATCTTCTATTTCAAGATTCAGACAGGGTCTGGTTTTGTACATGGTCAATTCCTTTGAGGTTTTATCCAGGGTTGACTGCAAGTTGGTGGTTAAAAACTTGTAGTTTGTAAGTTGGTTATTGCGGGGGGTAGGTTATTAGTTAGTGTATTGAGGAGTAAAGGAGGGGGTTGTAAGGTAGCGTTTCTTTTTTTTAGTCCGCATCAGGTGGCCTGATGCGGACACTTGAAAGTTACTGTTGGCGAGTAACGAATGCGCGTATTCTTTCGGCGGCCTCGACACATTCCGCCAGCGGCGCAACCAGCGCCATGCGCACGCGGCCCGCCCCCGGATTGACGCCATCGACATCGCGAGACAGGTACGAGCCCGGCACCACGGTCACATGCTCCTGCTCGAACAGATCACGGCAGAACGCCGCATCATCGCCCTGCACATTCGGCCACAGATAGAAGCTGCCGTCCGGGCGCTGTATGTCCATGACCGGGCTGAGAATGTTCAGCACCGCATCGAATTTCTCGCGATACAGCGCGCGGTTGGCGCGCACATGCACTTCGTCATTCCACGCGGCAACGCTGGCCAGTTGAGTCTGTACCGGCATCGCGCAGCCGTGGTAAGTGCGATAGAGCAGGAAGCCCTTGAGGATGTCGGCATCGCCGGCAACAAAGCCTGAGCGCAAGCCCGGAAGGTTGGAGCGCTTGGACAGGCTGTGAAAGACCACGCAGCGCTTGAAGTCATTGCGGCCCAGTTCGACGCAGGCGCTGAGCAGGCCCGGCGGTGGAGTTTGCTCGTCGAAGTACAGTTCGCTGTAGCACTCGTCGGCGGCAATGACGAAGTCGTACTGATCAGCCAGGGCGATCAACTTCTTCAGAGTCTCGACCGGAATCAGCGCGCCGGTCGGATTGCCCGGCGAGCACAGGAACAGAATCTGGCAGCGCTGCCAGATCTCCGGCGCTACTGCGTCGAAGTCCGGGTTGAAGCCGTTTTCATCCAGGCATGGCAGGTAATGCGGCTTGGCCCCGGCGAGGAACGCGGCGCCTTCGTAGATCTGATAGAACGGGTTCGGGCTGACCACCAGCGCATCGTCGCCACGGTTGACCACGGTCTGGGTGAAGGCGAACAGCGCTTCACGGGTGCCGTTGACCGGTAGCACATTGCGCGCCGGATCGATCCAGCCGTTCGGCACGCCAAAACGACGCTCGCACCAGCCGGCGATGGCTTCGCGCAGGGCCGGGATGCCGAGGGTGGTCGGGTACACCGCCATCTGATCCAGACTGTTCGCCAGCGCTTCGGCGACAAAGCTCGGCGAACGGTGTTTCGGCTCGCCGATCGACAGGGCGATCGGGCGTTTGTCCGGGTTCGGCGTAACGCTGCCGAGCAGGGCGCGGAGCTTTTCGAACGGGTACGGCTGGAGCTGGTTCAAAGCGTTGTTCATGGGGGCCTCTTTTAAATGCTCAAGAGCTTTCTGTGGCGAGGGGATTTATCCCCGTTGGGCTGCGCAGCGGCCCCAAAAACCATTCACTGCGGTTCAACTTACTGTCCGCATACACAGGTTTTACGACTGCTTCGCAGCCGAACGGGGATAAATCCCCTCGCCACAGGGGATTGTATGTACCGGAGGAAAGCATGGGCTGCATTCACGGGAATAAACGGGTGATTCAGATACTGATCCGCGAAAGTTTGATATCCGGTTCCTGATTGACGCTCAACTGTTCGACGATCGCATCCTGCAGACGGCTGCACAGCAGCGGATCGGACAGCGGCTGGTTGTGCGCGTCGGTGATGAAGAACACGTCTTCCACGCGCTCGCCCAGGGTCGCAATCTTGGCGTTCTGCAGCGACAGGTCGAACTCGAGGAAAATCCCCCCGACCCGCGCCAGCAGGCCCGGCCGGTCGGGCGCGGTCAGCTCCAGCACGGTCACTGGACGCTGGGCGTCGTTGTGAATGGTGACCTGCGGGGCGAAGGCGAAGTGTTTGAGCTGACGCGGCACCCGGCGCTGGATGATCGTCGGGTAGTCGTCCGGGTTGCGCAGCGCTTCGGTCAGGCCTTCGCGGATCTGCTTGATCCGCGCCGGATTGTCGCCGATCGATTCGCCTTCGTTGTCGAGCACGATGTAGGTGTCGAGGGTGAACTGGCTGCTCGAGGTGATGACCCGGGCATCGTGAATGTTCAGGTTGAGCTGGTCCATCGCCGCCACGGTCACGGCGAAGAAGTCATGCTGGTCCGGTGCATAAATGAAGATCTGCGTGCCGCCCTCGAACTCGCGCTGGGTGGTTTCCTTGATCAGCACCAGCGGCCCGCCATCAACCGGTTGCTGCAGGATCGCGTCGCTGTGCCAGGCTACATCGCCGGCGGTGTGACGCAGGAAATAGTCATCGCCCAATTGCGCCCACAGCTGCTCGACGTCGTCCGGATCGGTGCCGCCGCGCACCAGAATGTCCAGCGCCGCGCTTTGCGTCTGGCGGATCTGTTCTTCGCGATCCACCGGGTTTTCCAGACCCCGGCGCAGGGCGCGCTTGGTCTCGGTATAAAGCTGGCGCAGCAGGCTGGCGCGCCATGAGTTCCACAGCGTCGGGTTGGTCGCGTTGATATCGGCCACGGTCAGCACGTAGAGGTAGTCGAGGCGGGTTTCGTCGCCGACCGCCTGGGCGAAATCGTGGATCACCTGCGGGTCGGACAGATCCTTGCGCTGCGCAGTGGTGGACATCACCAAATGGTTCTGCACCAGCCAGACGATCAGGCGGCTGTCCCACACCGGCAACTGGTGACGCTGGCAGAACGCCTCGGCATCGACCGCGCCGATCTCCGAGTGATCACCATGCCGGCCCTTGCCGATATCGTGATACAGACCGGCCATGTAGATCAGCTCAGGCTTGGGCAGCTTGGCCATGAGCTTGGCCGCCAGCGGAAATTTCTCCGAGACCTGGGTGTACTGCAGTTTGCGCAGGTGCTTGATCAGATTCAGCGTGTGCGCATCGACCGTATAAATGTGGAACAGGTCGTGCTGCATCTGCCCGACGATAAAACCGAACTCGGGCAGGTAGCGCCCGAGAATGCCGTAACGGTTCATCCGCCGCAGATTGCGATGGATGCCGATCTTGCACTTGAACAGCTCGATGAACAGGCTGGTGTTGCGGATATCGTTACGGAAGTTGTCATCGATCAGATGACGATGTTCTCGCAGCAGACGAATGGTGTCGGCGCGCACGCCTTTGATTTCCGGCTGTTGGGCCATCAGCACGAAAATTTCCAGCATGGCGAACGGCGTGCGGCGGAACACGTTGTCATTGCGCGCTTCGATGTAACCGTCATGCAACTGGAAGCGCGAATTGATCGGTTGCGGCGGTGCTTCGTCTTCCGGAGCGAGGATGACTTCCTCGAAGTGCTGGATGATCAGATCGCTCAGTTGGGCGATGCTCATCACGGTGCGGAAATACTGCTGCATGAAGTTTTCGACCGCCTGTTTGGCGTCGTCTCCTTCAAATCCGAGCAGGCCGGCAATGGTGCGCTGATGATCGAACAGCAAGCGGTCTTCGGAACGGCCGGCGAGCATGTGCAGCGCGTAGCGCACTTTCCAGAGGAATTCCTGGGAGGAGGCGAGCAGGGCGTTTTCGCTTTCGACCAGAAAGCCTTCGCCAGCGAGGGCGCGCAGGTTCAGGGTGCCGTACTGACGGCGGGCGACCCAAAGGATCGTCTGAATATCGCGCAGGCCACCGGGCGAGCCTTTAACGTTCGGTTCGAGGTTGTACTCGGTGTCGTTGTATTTGTGGTGGCGAGCCTTCTGCTCGGCACGCTTGGCCAGGAAGAACTCCTTGGCCGGCCACATGTGCGCGGTGCTGGTGACGTCGAGCATGCGCTGGCGCAGGCGCTCGGGGCCGCAGATGGTGCGGCTTTCCATCAGATTGGTGACCACAGTCAGGTCGGCGCGGGCCTCTTCTGCGCATTCGTCGACCGAGCGCACGCTCTGGCCGACCTCCAGACCGATGTCCCAAAGCAGCGTCAGAAAACGCTCGATGGAATCGCGGAAAACTTCGTGGTCGGCACTGTCGAGCAGAATCAGCAGATCGATATCGGAGTAGGGGTGCAGTTCGCCGCGACCGTAGCCGCCCACCGCCACCAGAGCGATGTCGGCGTCTTCGCTCCAGTTGAACTGCTCCCAGGCCTTTTGCAGGATATTGTCGACAAACCAGGCGCGGTCCTCAATCAGCCGGCGGATGTCGCGGCCATTGCGAAAACGCGTGTCGAGGACCTCGCGGGCCTGGCGGATCGCCTTCTTGAACGCCGCGATAGGACTCGCTTTGAGGGCCAGTTCAGCCTGGAACTGGCCGCGGTCGAAGAGTTCGGGATCCACCTGCGGCATCGATTGGCTTTCCTTCTATAGGCTGGGAGCGTTCTGGGTGTCAGGCCGAGATACGCGGGATGGTGTCATCGCTGCGCAAAGTGAAAATCTCGTAGCCGGTGTCGGTGACCAGCAGGGTGTGTTCCCACTGTGCCGAGAGCTTGCGGTCTTTGGTGATCGCGGTCCAGCCGTCGCCCAGAACCTTGGTGTCGGCCTTGCCCTGGTTGATCATCGGCTCGATGGTGAAGGTCATGCCAGCCTTCAGTTCCATGCCGGTGCCGGCGCGACCGTAGTGCAGAATCTGCGGTTCTTCGTGAAAGACCTTGCCGATGCCGTGACCGCAGAACTCGCGCACCACCGAGAAACCGTTCTTTTCCGCGTGCTTCTGGATGACTTCGCCGATGTCGCCGAGGCGGCAGCCGGGTTTGACGATCTCGATCGCCTTGTACATGCATTCCCGGGTGACCTGCGACAGGCGCTCGGCCCAGACCGGCACTTCGCCGACGTGGAACATGCGGCTGGTATCACCGTGGTAGCCGTCTTTGATCACCGTGACGTCGATGTTCAGGGTGTCGCCGTTTTTCAGCGGCTTGTCGTTAGGGATGCCGTGGCAGACCACATGGTTGATCGAAGTGCAGATCGACTTCGGGTAGCCCTTGTAGTTGAGCGGGGCAGGGATGGCCTGCTGCACATTGACGATGTAGTCGTGGCAGATCTGGTTGAGCTGATCGGTGGTCACGCCCGGTTTGACATGTTCGGCAATCATTTCCAGCACATCGGCGGCCAGTTTGCCGGCGACACGCATGCCAGCGATGTCCTCGGGGGTTTTGAGGTTGACGGTCATACAGGCTCTCTCTGCGCTCGGCGGCGCTTACGGATACGAATTGGGTGGCAAGCGTACATTTTGCGACCCTGAAAAACGCGATTCTACCAGACGGGAGGCGCAAATCCGCGCCTGCATGTCCAGCTTGTATCTATACAATGGTGCCCATCGAGCCGATTCCAAGGGGGCTGCGCCCGTGTCCCTGGTGCGAATACAGATTCCGGGTTCCGTTTCTGCGCACCCTGTGGTATAAAATGCGCCGCTTTCCGGGGATGCCCCGAAAAGTTTAAATCCACACACGTGTCGACACGATGACCTGGGTGCCTTGGGCTTTATGCCTCTGGTTGGTCATTGGGATACGTGGAGGCCAAACCCGACTTATCAAGGAACTATCATGTCCCAAGTCAACATGCGCGATATGCTGAAGGCCGGTGTGCACTTCGGTCACCAAACCCGTTACTGGAATCCGAAAATGGGCAAGTACATTTTCGGCGCGCGTAACAAGATTCACATCATCAACCTTGAAAAAACCCTGCCAATGTTCAACGAAGCTCTGACTTTCGTAGAGCGTCTGGCCCAGGGCAAAAACAAGATTCTGTTCGTCGGCACCAAGCGTTCCGCTGGCAAGATCGTTGCTGAAGAAGCAGCACGTTGCGGCTCGCCGTACGTCGATCACCGCTGGTTGGGCGGCATGCTGACCAACTTCAAAACCATTCGTGCTTCCATCAAGCGTCTGCGTGACCTTGAAGTTCAAGCCGAAGACGGTACTTTCGCCAAGCTGACCAAGAAAGAAGCGCTGATGCGCTCCCGTGATCTTGAGAAGCTGGATCGTTCGCTGGGCGGCATCAAGGACATGGGCGGTCTGCCAGACGCACTGTTCGTGATCGACGTTGACCACGAGCGCATCGCGATCACCGAAGCCAACAAGCTGGGCATCCCGGTCATCGGCGTTGTCGATACCAACAGCAGCCCGGAAGGCGTTGACTACATCATCCCAGGCAACGATGACGCCATCCGCGCTATCCAGCTGTACATGGGTTCGATGGCTGACGCAGTTATCCGCGGCCGCAACAACGTTGCTGGCGGTACTGTAGAATTCGCAGCTGAAGAAACTCAGGCTGCAGCTGAGTAATCGACGCCCCTGGCGTTGACTCAGTAAGCAAAAAGGGGGCTTGGCCCCCTTTTTGCCACCTCGAAAACCATTTGTCGGCGCCCACGTCTGTATTTGTCATGTGCGGCAGCCAACATGGGTGGTTCGGGAAGAATTGAACGCCCGTTCGATCGGGTGGAATGGTTGAAAACCTATCCAAGAGGAATTTGAAAATGGCAGCAATTACTGCAGCGTTGGTCAAAGAACTGCGCGAGCGTACCGGCGAAGGCATGATGGATTGCAAGAAAGCCCTGGAAAAGGCTGACGGCGACATCGAAAAAGCCATTGATGACATGCGTGCTTCGGGCGCGATCAAGGCTGCGAAAAAAGCTGGCAACGTTGCCGCTGAAGGCGCAATCGCCATCAAATCGAATGACAAGGCAGCCGTGCTGCTGGAAGTCAACTCGCAGACCGACTTCCTGGCCCTGCAAGACGACTTCAAGAACTTCGTTGCTGCCAGCGTAGAAAAAGCTTTCGACGAAAAACTGACCGACGCAGCTCCGCTGATCGCCGCTCAGGAATCGGCTCGTGAAGCTCTGGTTGCCAAAGTCGGCGAGAACGTCAACATCCGTCGTCTGGTACGCGTAGAAGGTGACGTTGTCGGCACTTACCTGCACGGTAACAAGATCGGTGTTGCTGTTGTCCTGAAAGGCGGTGACGTCGAACTGGCCAAAGACATCGCTATGCACGTTGCTGCAAGCAACCCTGAGTTCCTCCTGCCTTCGCAAGTCTCCGACGAAGCGATCGAGCGTGAGAAAGCTGTGTTCCTGCAGCTGAACGAAGAAAAGATCAAAGGCAAGCCAGAAAACATTGTTGAGAACATGGTCAAGGGCCGTATCAGCAAGTTCCTGGCAGAAGCGAGCCTGGTCGAGCAGGCGTTCGTCAAGAACCCTGAAGTCAAGGTTGGCGAACTGGCCAAGAAAGCCGGTGCTGAAATCGTTTCCTTCACCTACTTCAAAGTAGGCGAAGGCATCGAGAAGCCGGTCGACAACTTCGCTGAAGAAGTTGCTGCCCAGCTGGCTGCCGCCAAGCAATAAGACGGTTTTTCAACTGTCGCCCGAAAGAGGCTGCCCGCTAACGCGCGCAGCCTCTTTTCAGATGGGGTACCAATTTTTTATTGGTTTCCACCCGGAACTGACTTACAAAGCCATGTTCCGATGGCGCTGCAGCAGCGCCAAGCTAGAGTGAACGCCAGCTGTAAACAGCTCGCAAAGAATTTTAAATACGCCGCAGGAGAGATTCGCAATGGCTCAGCAGGGCAGTGGTTATCAGGCTCGCTATAAACGCATTCTACTCAAGCTTAGCGGCGAGGCCCTGATGGGCTCGGAAGAGTTCGGGATCGATCCGAAGGTGCTGGATCGCATGGCGCTGGAAGTCGGCCAGCTGGTCGGCATCGGCGTGCAGGTCGGTCTGGTGATCGGCGGTGGCAACCTGTTCCGTGGCGAAGCCCTGAGCAAAGCCGGTATGGATCGGGTCACGGGCGACCACATGGGCATGCTGGCCACTGTGATGAACGCCCTGGCCATGCGCGATGCGCTGGAACGTGCCAATATCTCGGCCATCGTCATGTCGGCCATTTCCATGGTCGGTGTGACCGATCACTACGATCGTCGCAAAGCCATGCGCCACCTGAACTCCAAGGACGTCGTGATCTTCGCGGCCGGTACCGGCAATCCGTTCTTCACCACGGATTCGGCAGCCTGCCTGCGTGCAATCGAAATCGACGCCGACGTTGTGCTCAAGGCCACCAAGGTTGATGGCGTGTACACCGCAGACCCGTTCAAAGACCCGCATGCCGAGAAGTTCGATCATCTGACTTATGATGAAGTACTGGATCGCAAGCTGGGCGTAATGGATCTGACTGCTATCTGCCTGTGCCGCGATCACAAGATGCCGCTGCGCGTATTCAACATGAACAAGCCCGGCGCCCTGCTGAACATCGTGCACGGCGGCGCTGAAGGGACTTTGATCGAGGAAGGCCAACAATGATCAACGAAATCAAGAAAGACGCCCAAGCGCGTATGCAGAAATCCCTGGAATCTCTGAACCACGCGTTCGGCCAGATTCGTACCGGCAAGGCTCACCCGAGCATCCTTGGCAGCGTCATGGTGCCTTACTACGGCACTGACACTCCGCTGAGCGGCGTTGCCAACGTCACCGTGAAAGATTCGCGCACCCTGCAGGTCGTGGCCTTCGAGCGCAACATGCTCGCTGCCGTCGACAAGGCAATCCAGAGCGCCGGTCTGAACCTCAACCCGACCAATCTGGGCGAGTTGCTGTTGATCCCGATGCCTGCCCTTACCGAAGAAACGCGCAAAGGCTTCACCAAGCAGGCCCGCAGTGCAGCCGAAGACGCGCGCGTAGCCGTGCGCAACATCCGTCGCGATGCCTTGGGCGAGCTGAAAAAACTGGTCAAGGACAAGGAAATCAGCGAAGACGAAGAGCGTCGTGCCATCGCCGATATCGATAAGCTGACCAAAGAATCCGAGGCCCAGATCACCAAGGCCACGGACGAGAAAGAAAAAGACCTGATGGCCGTATAAGGGTCGAGCTTTAAATGGACAAGACCAAGCAGACTGCGCCGTCCGCGGTGCCGCGCCATGTCGCGATCATCATGGATGGCAATAATCGCTGGGCGAAAAAACGCTTTATGCCGGGTGTCGCCGGGCATAAAGCGGGCGTGGATGCTGTGCGGGCGGTGATCGAGGTGTGCGCCGAGGCCAAGGTCGAAGTCCTGACCCTGTTCGCCTTCTCCAGTGAAAACTGGCAGCGCCCGGCCGATGAGGTCAGTGCCTTGATGGATTTGTTCTTCAAGGCGCTGCGTCGTGAGGCCAAGCGTCTCAACGACAACAACATCAGCCTGCGCATCATTGGCGATCGCTCGCGCTTCCACCCTGAGCTTCAGGCGGCGATGCGCGAGGCCGAGGCCATGACCGTCGGTGCCAACCGCTTTGTCCTGCAGATCGCCGCCAACTATGGCGGTCAGTGGGATATCGCTCAGGCTGCGCAACGTCTGGCGCGTGAGGTTCAGGCCGGGCATTTGCGTCCGGAGGACATCACCCCGGATCTGCTGCAAACGTGTCTGGCGACCGGCGATCTGCCGTTGCCTGACCTGTGCATTCGCACCGGTGGCGAGCATCGCATCAGCAACTTCCTGCTGTGGCAGCTGGCCTACGCCGAGCTGTACTTCTCCGACCTGTTCTGGCCGGACTTCAAACACGACGCCATGCGCACCGCGCTGGCCGATTTCGCTTCACGCCAGCGTCGCTTCGGTAAAACGAGCGAACAGGTCGAAGCTGGAGCCCGGGTTTAATGCTTAAACAACGAATCATCACTGCACTGATCCTGCTGCCGATTGCCTTGTGCGGGTTTTTCCTGCTCAAAGGTGCCGGCTTCGCGCTGTTCATTGGCCTGGTGGTGAGCCTCGGTGCCTGGGAATGGGCGCGTCTGGCCGGCTTCACCGCACAGTCGTTCCGCGTCGGCTTTGCCGCTGTGGTCGCCTTGATGCTGTTTGTCATGTATGTGCTGCCAGGCCTTGCGCCTTGGGTGCTCGGTGCATCGGTGATCTGGTGGGCGATTGCGACTTATCTGGTGCTGACGTATCCACGCTCCAGCGCGCACTGGTCCACGGCGGCAACCAAGCTGCTGATCGGCCTGCTTATCCTGCTGCCTGCGTGGCAGGGTCTGGTGCAGATCAAGCAGTACCCGCTGGGTAACTGGTTGATCATGGCGGTGATGGTGTTGGTCTGGGGCGCGGACATCGGCGCTTATTTCTCCGGACGCAAGTTCGGCAAGCGCAAGCTGGCGCCGCAGGTCAGTCCGGGCAAGAGCTGGGAGGGTGTTTACGGTGGTCTGGCGCTGAGTCTGGTGATTGCCGCGATCGTCGGGCTGGTGCGCGACTGGACCGTGGCCGAACTGCTCAAAGGCCTGATCGGCGCGGCAGTGATCGTCTTCATTTCCGTGGTCGGTGACCTTACCGAAAGCATGTTCAAGCGCCAGTCCGGCATCAAGGACAGCAGTAATCTGCTGCCCGGGCATGGTGGCGTGCTGGATCGCATCGACAGCCTGACCGCAGCCATTCCGGTATTCGCCGTACTGCTCTGGATGGCCGCACCGTGAGTCGTCCCCAGCAGATTACGGTGTTGGGTGCGACCGGTTCGATCGGTCTGAGCACCCTGGATGTGATTGCGCGTCATCCTGAGCGTTATCAGGTTTTTGCATTGAGTGGTTTCACCCGTCTTAGCGAATTGCTCGCGCTGTGCGTTCGTCATGTACCGCAATTTGCCGTGGTGCCTGAAGGTGCTGCGGCGCGTGGGTTGCAGGATGACTTGCGTGCAGCCGGTTTGCCGACTCGTGTGCTGGTAGGCGAGGAGGGCCTGTGTCAGGTTGCCTCCGCGCCTGAAGTCGACGCGGTCATGGCGGCCATTGTCGGTGCGGCGGGTTTGCGTCCGACACTGGCGGCGGTCGAGGCGGGCAAGAAGATTCTGCTCGCCAACAAGGAAGCGCTGGTGATGTCCGGCGCGCTGTTCATGCAGGCCGTGCGCAAAAGTGGCTCGGTGCTGCTGCCGATCGACAGTGAACACAACGCGATTTTTCAGTGCATGCCTGCGGATTTCGCGCGCGGCTTGAGCTCGGTGGGGGTGCGGCGGATCTTGCTGACCGCCTCTGGCGGGCCTTTCCGGCAGACGCCGATGTCCGAGCTGGCGCATGTTTCGCCGGAGCAAGCGTGTGCGCATCCGAACTGGTCCATGGGGCGCAAGATCTCCGTGGATTCGGCAAGCATGATGAACAAGGGTCTGGAATTGATCGAAGCCTGCTGGTTGTTCGATGCCAAACCGTCTCAGGTCGAAGTTGTGATTCATCCGCAAAGCGTGATCCATTCTCTGGTCGATTACGTCGATGGCTCGGTCCTGGCGCAGTTGGGTAATCCGGACATGCGCACACCGATCGCCAACGCCCTGGCCTGGCCGGAGCGTATCGATTCCGGCGTACCGCCACTGGATCTGTTCGCCATTGCGCGACTGGATTTTGAGGCGCCTGATGAAAGCCGTTTCCCCTGTCTGCGATTGGCCCGTCAGGCGGCCGAAGCTGGCGACAGCGCGCCGGCGATGCTTAACGCGGCCAATGAAGTGGCGGTTGCAGCGTTTCTCGACGGACGGGTTCGCTACCTGGAAATCGCGAGTATCATCGAGGAAGTCTTGAATCTGGAGCCGGTGGTGGCGCTGCACGACCTCGATGCCGTATTTACGGCGGACGCGAAAGCGCGATTGCTGGCCGAGCAATGGTTGAGTCGGCACGGCCGATAGTTTTTTGTAACGCAACGGCGACACGCGACACTGAACAGGATTGCGGAGAAAGTAGATGAGCGCGCTCTATATGATTGCCGGCACCCTGATCGCCTTGGGTGTGCTGGTCACCTTCCACGAATTCGGCCACTTCTGGGTCGCGCGTCGCTGTGGCGTCAAGGTTCTGCGTTTCTCCGTGGGCTTTGGCATGCCGTTGCTGCGCTGGCATGACAAGCAAGGCACCGAGTTCGTGGTCGCCGCGATTCCGCTGGGCGGCTACGTCAAGATGCTCGACGAGCGCGAAGGCGAAGTGCCGGTCGATCAACTCGATCAGTCGTTCAATCGCAAATCGGTACGTCAGCGTATCGCCATTGTTGCCGCTGGCCCGATTGCTAACTTCCTGCTGGCGTTAGTCTTCTTTTGGGTCTTGGCGATGCTCGGCAGCGAGCAAGTGCGTCCGGTCATTGGCGCGGTCGAGTCTGGCAGCATTGCCGCCAAGGCTGGTCTGAACGCTGGCCAGGAGATTGTATCGATCGATGGCGAGCCAACGTCAGGTTGGGCTGCGGTCAATCTGCAACTGGTGCGCCGTCTCGGTGAGAGCGGCGCCATTCAATTGCTGGTGCGCGAGCAGGGTTCGACGGCAGAATCGCCGCGCACGCTGGCCCTGGATAACTGGCTAAAAGGCGCCGACGAGCCGGATCCGATCCGCTCGCTGGGCATTCGTCCTTGGCGTCCGGCCTTGCCGCCGGTGCTTGCCGAGCTGGACCCGAAAGGTCCGGCTCAGGCGGCGGGGCTGAAAACCGGCGATCGATTGCTGGCGCTTGATGGCCAGCCGCTCGATGACTGGCAGCAAGTGGTCGATACCGTTCGTACGCGTCCTGATACCAAAATCATGCTGCGCATCGAGCGCGACAATGCTCAAATCGACGTCCCTGTGACCCTGGCGGCGCGCGGTGAAAGCAAAGCGCCAAGCGGTTATCTGGGCGCTGGCGTCAAAGCCATCGACTGGCCGTCGGAAATGATCCGCGAGGTCAGTTATGGCCCGCTGGCCGCGATTGGCGAGGGTGCCCGTCGCACTTGGACCATGAGCATTCTGACGCTGGATTCACTGAAGAAAATGCTGTTCGGCGAGCTCTCGGTAAAAAACTTGAGTGGACCGATAACCATTGCTAAAGTGGCGGGCGCTTCTGCCCAGTCGGGCGTCGCTGATTTCCTGAATTTCCTTGCTTATCTGAGTATTAGCCTGGGCGTTCTGAATTTGCTGCCCATTCCTGTACTGGATGGGGGGCATTTGTTGTTTTATCTGATCGAGTGGGTGCGTGGTCGCCCCTTGTCGGATCGGGTGCAAGGTTGGGGGATACAGATCGGTATCAGTTTGGTGGTCGGGGTGATGTTGCTTGCTCTGGTCAACGATCTGGGTCGACTGTAACGCTTCGCTGAATTGCGAATCTGCCGCATTTTGCGGCAGTTTGTTTATTGCCAGTTGGAATAAGAAAGGACTTCATGAAACGTCTGCTGCTAACTGCGGTTCTCACCGTATTGATGATCGCCGAAGTTCACGCCGAGTCCTTCACTATCTCTGATATTCGCGTCAATGGCCTCCAGCGGGTCTCCGCGGGTAGCGTCTTTGGTGCCTTGCCGTTGAACGTCGGCGAGCAGGCGGATGATCGTCGCCTGGTGGAATCCACTCGTGCGTTGTTCAAAACCGGTTTCTTTCAAGATATCCAGCTGGGCCGCGAAGGCAACGTTCTGGTCATCACCGTCGTCGAGCGTCCTTCGGTCGCCAGTATTGAAATCGAAGGCAACAAGGCGATTTCCACTGAAGACCTGATGAAGGGCCTCAAGCAATCCGGTCTGGCCGAAGGCGAAATCTTCCAGCGCGCCACCCTCGAGGGTGTGCGTAACGAACTGCAGCGTCAGTACGTTGCCCAGGGTCGTTACTCCGCTACCGTCGACACCGAAGTGGTTTCGCAGCCGCGTAACCGCGTGGGTCTGAAGGTGAAGATCAACGAAGGTACCGTTGCCGCCATCCAGCACATCAACGTGGTAGGCAATACGGTTTTCCCTGAGGAAGACCTGACTGACCTGTTCGAACTGAAAACCACCAACTGGCTGTCGTTCTTCAAGAACGATGACAAATATGCCCGTGAAAAACTCTCCGGTGACCTGGAGCGTCTGCGTTCCTACTATCTGGACCGCGGCTACATCAACATGGACATCGCTTCGACCCAGGTATCGATTACCCCGGACAAGAAGCACGTCTACATCACCGTCAACGTCACCGAAGGCGAGAAGTACACCGTTCGTGACGTCAAGCTCAGTGGCGACCTGAAAGTCCCTGAAGAGCAGATCAAGTCGCTGTTGCTCGTGCAGAAGGGCCAGGTGTTCTCGCGCAAGCTGATGACCACCACCTCCGAGCTGATCACCCGTCGTCTGGGTAACGAGGGCTACACCTTCGCCAACGTCAACGGCGTGCCTCAGCCGCACGATGATGACCACACTGTGGACATCCTCTTCGCTGTCGACCCGGGCAAGCGTGCCTACGTCAACCGCATCAATTTCCGTGGCAACACCAAGTCCGAGGACGAAGTGCTGCGTCGTGAAATGCGTCAGATGGAAGGTGGCTGGGCTTCGACCTACCTGATCGACCAGTCCAAGACCCGTCTGGAGCGTCTGGGCTTCTTCAAGGAAGTCAACGTTGAAACCCCGGCCGTGCCAGGTGTCGACGACCAGGTTGATGTGAACTACGCCGTTGAAGAACAGGCTTCCGGTTCGATCACCGCCAGCGTCGGTTTCGCCCAGAGCGCCGGTCTGATCCTCGGTGGCTCGATCACCCAGAACAACTTCCTCGGTACCGGTAACCGCGTCAGCATCGGTCTGACCCGCAGCGAATACCAGAGCCGCTACAACTTTGGCTATGTGGACCCGTACTGGACCGCTGATGGCGTGAGCCTGGGTTACAACGCGTTCTATCGCACCACTGACTACGATGAGCTCGATGCCGATATTTCCAGCTATGCGGTAGACAGCCTCGGTGCGGGCGTGAACGTCGGCTACCCGATCAGTGAGACTTCGCGTCTGACGTTCGGTCTGTCTGCCCAGCAGGACAAGATCAACACCGGTCGCTATACCGTTGACGAGATTTTCGATTTCGTCGAGAAGGAAGGCGACAACTACCTGAACTTCAAGGCCTCGGCCGGTTGGTCCGAGTCGACCCTGAACAAAGGCGTGTTGCCGACCCGTGGTCGTTCCCAGAGCCTGACCCTGGAAACCACCATTCCTGGCAGCGACCTGTCGTTCTTCAAACTCGACTACCGTGGTCAGTTGTTCCAGCCGATCACTGAAAACTACACCCTGCGCCTGCACTCCGAACTCGGTTATGGCGATGGTTACGGTTCGACCGATGGTCTGCCGTTCTATGAAAACTACTATGCAGGTGGTTTCAACTCGGTTCGTGGCTTCAAGGACAGCACCCTGGGCCCGCGCAGTACGCCGAGCCGTGGTAACAACCCGGGCACTATTGCAGACCCGGACCAGGATCCACTGCCGTTCGGTGGTAACGTCCTGATCCAGGGTGGCGTGGAAGTCCTGTTCCCGTTGCCATTCGTCAAGGATCAGCGTTCCCTGCGTACTTCGGTCTTCTGGGATGTCGGTAACGTCTTTGACTCGCAGTGCAAGGACACTACGAACGCCAATGGTTCGTCGTCCAACACCAAGTGCAACGACATCAGCCTGAGCAACATGGCCAGCTCCGTAGGTGTGGGCGTGACCTGGGTCACCGCACTGGGACCGTTGAGCTTCGCGCTGGCGATGCCGGTGAAGAAACCGGATGACGCTGAAACTCAAGTGTTCCAATTCTCCCTCGGCCAGACGTTCTAAGCGTCTGACCCAAGATAACGACAATGGATTTTGTAGGAGTGCATCGTGCGTAAGTTGACTCAATTGGTTCTCCTGGCCTCCGTACTGGTGGCAGGCCCGGCGTTCGCCGACATGAAAATTGCCGTGCTGAACTATCAGATGGCTCTGCTGGAATCCGACGCGGCGAAGAAGTACGCCGTGGATGCCGAGAAGAAGTTCGGTCCGCAACTGACCAAGCTGAAAACCCTGGAAAGCAGCGCCAAAGGCATTCAGGACCGTCTGATGGCCGGTGGCGACAAAATGCAGCAGGGCGAGCGTGAGCGTCTGGAGCTGGAATTCAAGCAAAAGGCCCGCGACTTCCAGTTCCAGTCCAAGGAGCTGAACGAAGCCAAAGCCGTTGCCGACCGTGAAATGCTCAAGCAACTGAAGCCGAAACTGGACAGCGCTGTGGAAGAAGTCATCAAGAAGGGTGGTTTTGACCTGGTGTTCGAGCGTGGCGCAGTCATTGATGTCAAACCTCAGTACGACATCACGCGCCAGGTTATCGAGCGCATGAATCAGCTGAAGTAACCCATGACCGTGACTATCAGGCTCGGCCAGTTGGCCGAGCACCTCGGCGCCACCCTGCGTGGCGACCCCGAGAGGCAAATTACTGGGCTAGCCACTTTGCAAGAGGCTGGCCCAGCTCAGTTGAGCTTTCTGGCAAATCCCCAATACCGCAAATACCTGGCCGGTTCTCAGGCAGCTGCACTGCTGCTCAAGGAAGCCGACGCTGAGGGTTTTGCCGGTAATGCCTTGGTGGTGCCGGACCCTTATCTGGCCTATGCACGTATCTCGCATCTGTTCGATCCAAAGCCAAAAGCGGCTGGCGGGATTCATCCGACAGCGGTGATCGCGGCGGACGCGGTGGTTGACCCGAGTGCCAGCATCGGTCCGTTCGTGGTGATCGAAGCCGGTGCACGCATCGCTGCACAGGTCACGCTGGGCGCGCATTGCGTAGTCGGCGCGCGCAGCGAAATCGGTGAAGGCGGCTGGCTCGCTCCGCGCGTCACGCTGTATCACGATGTGCGCATCGGCAAGCGTGTGGTTATTCAGTCCGGCGCAGTGATCGGCGGTGAGGGCTTCGGCTTCGCCAACGAAAAAGGTGTCTGGCAAAAAATCGCCCAGATCGGTGGCGTGACCATCGGCGACGATGTCGAGATCGGCGTGAACACCGCCATCGACCGCGGCGCTCTGGCCGATACCGTGATTGGCAATGGCGTGAAGCTCGACAACCAGATTCAGATCGCGCACAACGTCCAGGTCGGTGATCACACCGCCATGGCCGCGTGCGTCGGCATTTCCGGCAGCACCAAAATCGGCAAGCACTGCATGCTCGCCGGCGGTGTTGGTCTGGTCGGCCACATTGACATTTGCGACAACGTTTTCCTGACCGGGATGACCATGGTGACTCACTCGATTACCGAGCCGGGCGCCTATTCTTCCGGCACAGCCATGCAACCGGCGGCCGAATGGCGCAAAAGCGCGGCCCGCATCCGTCAGCTCGATGACATCGCGCGACGGTTGAAACAGCTGGAAAAGCGCGTTGGGGAAGTGACCCCTGACGGTAATGCTTCATCTGATGGCTGATACCATTTCCATATCAAGTGTGCACAGCCTCTGGACTGCCTCCTTGATTTGCTAGAGGAGTGCGCGTCAGTCGCGCTCCCAATCTTTACATAGGCTTTCCCCTGAAATGATGGACATCAACGAGATTCGCGAATACCTGCCTCACCGTTACCCGTTCCTGCTGGTGGACCGGGTGGTGGAACTGGACACTGAAGGCAAGCGAATTCGCGCCTACAAGAATGTCAGCATCAATGAACCGTTCTTCAATGGTCACTTCCCTGCGCATCCAATCATGCCGGGCGTGCTGATCATCGAAGCGATGGCTCAGGCTGCCGGGATCCTCGGTTTCAAGATGCTCGACGTCAAACCGGCCGACGGCACCCTGTATTACTTCGTCGGTTCCGACAAGCTGCGCTTCCGCCAGCCAGTCAAGCCGGGCGATCAGTTGATCCTTGAAGCGACATTCATCAGCTGCAAGCGCAAGATCTGGAAGTTCGAATGCCAGGCTTCGGTGGACGGCAAGCCGGTCTGCTCGGCAGAAATCATCTGCGCGGAACAGAAAGTATGAGTTTGATTGACCCTCGCGCAATCATCGATCCGTCCGCCGTTCTGGCTGACGGCGTCGAGGTCGGCCCGTGGTCGATCATCGGCGCAGGTGTGGAAATCGGCGAGGGTACCGTGATCGGGCCGCATGTGATCCTCAAGGGGCCGACCCGCATTGGTAAGCACAATCGCATCTACCAGTTTTCTTCGGTAGGCGAAGACACCCCGGATCTGAAGTACAAAGGCGAGGAAACCCGCCTGGTGATCGGCGACCACAACGTCATCCGCGAAGGCGTGACCATTCACCGTGGCACCGTGCAGGACCGTTCGGAAACCACCCTGGGTGATCACAACCTGATCATGGCCTATGCCCACATCGGCCATGACAGCGTCATCGGCAATCACTGCATTCTGGTCAACAACACTGCGTTGGCCGGGCATGTACACGTTGACGACTGGGCGATCCTCTCCGGTTTCACCCTGGTGCATCAGTACTGCCACATCGGCGCCCACAGCTTTTCCGGCATGGGCACGGCGATCGGCAAGGATGTTCCGGCGTTCGTCACCGTATTCGGCAACCCGGCCGAAGCGCGCAGCATGAACTTCGAAGGCATGCGCCGTCGCGGTTTCAGCGAAGACGCGATCCACGCCTTGCGTCGTGCTTACAAGACGGTCTATCGGCAGGGCCTGACGGTCGAGCAGGCGCTGGCCGAGCTGGCAGAGCCGTCTGCGCAGTTCCCTGAAGTCGCCGTGTTCCGCGATTCGATCCAGGCATCGACTCGCGGCATCACCCGCTGATCATGGCCAGTCTGCGTATTGCGCTGGTGGCGGGTGAGGCTTCCGGTGACATTCTCGGCGCCGGCCTCATGCGCGCGCTCAAGGCACAGCACCCGGCAGTCGAGTTCATCGGCGTCGGCGGTCCGTTGATGCAGGCCGAAGGCCTGACCTCGTACTTTCCCATGGAGCGCTTGTCGGTCATGGGGCTGGTGGAGGTCCTCGGTCGGCTGCGTGAATTGCTCAAGCGCCGCAAAGAGCTGATTGCCACACTGATTGCCGCAAAGCCAGACGTGTTCATCGGCATCGATGCGCCGGATTTCAACCTCAATATCGAACTCAAGCTGCGTCAGGCCGGGATCAAGACCGTGCATTACGTCAGCCCGTCGGTGTGGGCATGGCGGCAGAAACGGGTGCTGAAGATCCGCGAAGGCTGCGATCTGATGCTGACCCTGTTGCCGTTCGAAGCGAAATTCTACGAAGAGAAAGGCGTGCCGGTGCGTTTCGTCGGTCACACCTTGGCCGATACCATTCCGCTGCAAGCCGACCGAGCCGCTGCACGCGCCGAGCTGGGTTTGCCCGACGGCCCGCTGGTGGCGTTGATGCCCGGCAGCCGTGGCGGTGAAGTCAGTCGCCTCGGTGCGCTGTTCCTCGACACTGCCGAACGTCTGCGCGCCATGCGTCCGGGCGTGCGCTTTGTCATGCCTTGTGCAAACCCGGAACGCCGGGTGCAACTTGAGGCCTTGCTTGCTGGCCGGGATTTGCCGGTAACCTTGCTCGACGGTAAATCTCATCTGGCGCTCGCCGCGTGCAACGCCGTGTTGATCGCCTCTGGCACTGCTACCCTTGAAGCGCTGCTGTACAAGCGGCCGATGGTGGTGGCCTATCGGTTGGCGCCGCTGACGTTCTGGATTCTCAAGCGCATGGTCAAGAGCCCGTACGTGTCGCTGCCCAACTTGCTCGCCCAGCGCTTGCTGGTGCCGGAGTTGTTGCAGGATGATGCGACTGTCGAGGCGTTGGCGCAGACGCTGTCGCCCTTGATCGATGGCGGCGAGGAACAGACCCGCGGCTTCGACGAGATCCACCGCACGCTGCGGCGCGATGCTTCCAATCAGGCGGCGCAAGCCGTCCTTGACCTGATCGGCAAACCACAATGAGCAAGACAAGCATGCAAATGGGCCTGGATTTCACTCTGGTGGCCGAAGTCGAAGAACTGGTCGCCGGTGTTGATGAAGTCGGTCGTGGCCCGTTGTGCGGTGCGGTGGTAACGGCAGCAGTGATTCTCGATCCGAACCGGCCGATCCTCGGCCTCGACGATTCGAAAAAGCTCACCGAAGCCAAGCGCGAAAAGCTCTACGACGAGATCTGCGAGAAAGCCCTGAGCTGGTGTATTGCCCGCGCCGAAGTCGAAGAAATCGACGATCTGAATATCCTCCACGCGACCATGCTGGCCATGCAGCGCGCGGTCGCCGGTCTGCACATTCAGCCGAAACTGGCGATGATCGACGGTAACCGCTGCCCGCATTTGCCGATGCGTGCCGAGGCGGTGATTCAGGGCGACGGCAAGGTGCCGGCGATCGCGGCGGCGTCGATTCTGGCCAAGGTCAGTCGTGATCGCGAAATGGCGGCGTTCGAATTGATCTACCCGGGCTACGGCATCGGCGGCCATAAAGGCTACCCGACGCCCGTTCATCTGGAAGCACTGGCGCGGCTCGGCCCGACGCCGATTCACCGCCGCTCGTTCGCCCCGGTACGCCTGGCTTACGAGGCGCGGGAAAGCCTGACGCAGGTTTAGGCCCAAGGCTGATGTTTTAACCAAGGCCCGGTACAATCCGGGCCTCGTTGTCTCTATGTAACTGGACAGGATCACTATGCCGGCTTCATTCGTTCATCTACGCCTGCACACTGAATACTCCCTGGTCGACGGGCTGGTGCGGATCAAGCCGCTGGTCAAAGCGCTGACCGCCATGAACATGCCGGCGGTCGCGGTCACCGACCAGAACAACATGTGTTCCCTGGTCAAGTTCTATAAAAACGCCATGGGCGCCGGCATCAAGCCGATCTGCGGCGCCGACCTGTGGCTGGCGAACAAGGACCCGGATGCACCGCTGAGCCGCCTCAGCCTGCTGGTGATGAACGCTCAGGGTTATCGCAATCTCACCGAACTGATCTCGCGTGGCTTCATCGAAGGCCAGCGCAACGGCATGGTCATCGTCGAGCGCGAATGGGTGGCCGAGGCCAACGAAGGTTTGATCATGCTGTCCGCCGCCAAAGAAGGCGAGATCGGCATGGCCATGATCGGCGGCAACCCGGCGGAAGCCGAGGCCTTGGCGCGCGAGTGGATGGCGGTGTTCCCGGATCGTTTCTATCTGGAAATCCAGCGCACCAACCGTCCCAATGATGAAGAACAATTGCACGGCGCCGTCGCCCTCGCCGACAAGCTTGGCGCGCCGCTGGTGGCGACCAACGATGTGCGCTTCATCAAGCAGGAAGACTTCGCCGCCCACGAAACCCGTGTGTGCATCGGTGAAGGCCGCGCCCTCGATGACCCGCGTCGTTCGAAGAATTACAGCGATCAGCAATACCTGAAAAGCGCCGAGGAAATGCTCGAGCTGTTCAGCGATATTCCCGACGCCATCGAAAACACCGTCGAGATCGCCAAGCGCTGCAACATTGATGTGAAGCTGGGCACACACTTCCTCCCCAACTTCCCGATCCCCGATGGCATGACCATCGACGAATATTTCCGCAAGGTCTCCTTCGAAGGGCTCGAAGAACGCCTGGCAGTGCTGCTGCCCAAGGACACCACCGAAGACTACGAAGCCAAGCGTCAGGTCTACGTCGACCGTTTGAATTTCGAGCTGGATATCATCATCCAGATGGGCTTCCCCGGTTACTTCCTGATCGTGATGGACTTTATCCAGTGGGCCAAGAACAACGGCGTACCGGTAGGTCCGGGCCGTGGGTCGGGTGCCGGATCGCTGGTGGCTTACGTACAGAAGATCACCGACCTCGACCCGCTGGAATATGACCTGCTGTTCGAGCGTTTCCTCAACCCGGAACGGGTTTCCATGCCCGACTTCGACGTCGACTTCTGCATGGACGGCCGTGACCGGGTGATCGATTACGTGGCCGAGAAATACGGCCGCAACGCGGTGAGCCAGATCATCACCTTCGGTTCCATGGCCGCCAAGGCTGTGGTCCGTGACGTGGCGCGGGTGCAGGGCAAGTCCTATGGCCTGGCGGATCGTCTGTCGAAGATGATTCCGTTCGAAGTCGGCATGACCCTGGAAAAAGCCTACGAGCAGGAAGAGATCCTGCGCGACTTCATCAAGGTCGATGAAGAAGCGGCGGAAATCTGGGAGATGGCGCGCAAGCTCGAGGGCGTGGTGCGTAACGTCGGCAAACACGCCGGTGGTGTGGTAATCGCGCCGACCAAATTGACCGACTTCTCGCCGATCTATTGCGACGAGGCCGGCGACGGTCTGGTAACCCAGTTCGACAAGGACGACGTTGAGGCCGCCGGTCTGGTGAAGTTCGACTTCCTCGGCCTGCGTACCCTGACGATCATCGACTGGGCGCTGAAAACCATCAACCGCGACCGCGCCAAGGTCAACGAGCCGCCGCTGGATATCGCCTTTATTCCGCTGGACGATAAGCCGACCTACCAGTTGCTGCAAAAAGCCGAAACCACGGCGGTGTTCCAGCTTGAATCCCGGGGCATGAAAGAGCTGATCAAAAAGCTCAAGCCTGACTGCCTGGAAGACTTGATCGCACTGGTGGCACTGTTCCGTCCGGGCCCGCTGCAATCGGGCATGGTGGACGACTTCATCAACCGTAAGCACGGACGCGCCGAACTGGCCTATCCGCACTCCGACTACCAGTACGACGGGCTCAAGCCGGTACTGGCGCCGACTTACGGCATTATCCTGTATCAGGAACAGGTGATGCAGATTGCCCAGGTCATGGCCGGTTACACCCTCGGCGGTGCGGACATGCTGCGTCGAGCGATGGGTAAGAAAAAGCCCGAAGAAATGGCCAAGCAGCGCGGCGGTTTCATTGAGGGTTGCGCGACCAACGGCATCGACGCGGATCTTGCCGGTAACATTTTCGACCTGGTGGAAAAGTTCGCCGGTTACGGCTTCAACAAATCCCACTCCGCCGCTTACGGCCTGGTGTCGTACCAGACTGCCTGGCTGAAAGCCCATTACCCGGCGCCGTTCATGGCCGCGGTACTCTCGGCGGATATGCACAACACCGACAAGGTCGTGACCTTGATCGAAGAAGTGCGGACGATGAAGCTGCGCCTCGACGCGCCGGACGTGAACACTTCGGAGTTCAAGTTCACGGTGAACGACGACGGCCGCATCGTTTACGGCCTGGGCGCGATCAAAGGCGTCGGTGAAGGTCCGGTGGAAGCGATCACCGAAGCGCGTCAGGCCGGTCCGTTCAAGGATCTGTTCGATTTCTGCGCGCGGGTCGACCTCAAGCGCATCAACAAACGAACTCTTGATGGCTTGATTCGCAGCGGCGCGCTGGATCGCCTCGGCCCGTATTTCCACGACGAACAAAAGGCCTATCAAGCCAACATCGACCGTAACCGCGCGGTACTGCTGGCGGCGATGGAAGAGGCGATCAAGGCGGCCGAGCAGACTGCGCGGACTCACGACTCTGGCCACGCCGACCTGTTTGGCGGCTTGTTCGTCGAGGAAGATGCCGACGTCTACGCGTCCCATCGCAAGGCCAAGGAACTGACCCTCAAGGAACGCCTCAAGGGTGAAAAAGACACTCTGGGTCTGTACCTGACCGGTCACCCGATCGACGAGTACGAAGGCGAGATCCGCCGTTTCGCCCGCCAGCGCATCATCGACCTGAAGCCGGCGCGTGACACGCAAACCGTAGCGGGGATGATCATTGCCCTGCGGGTGATGAAGAACAAGAAAGGCGACAAGATGGGCTTCATCACCCTCGACGACCGCTCCGGGCGGATCGAAGCGTCGCTGTTTGCCGATGCGTTCCATTCGGCGCAATCACTGTTGCAGACCGACGCGATGGTGGTGGTCGAAGGCGAGGTCAGCAATGACGACTTCTCCGGCGGCCTGCGCCTGCGGGTCAAGCGGGTGATGAGCATGGAAGATGCGCGAACCAATCTGGCCGAGAGCCTGCGCCTGAAGCTGCACACCCAGGATCTGAAAGGCGATCAGCTACGCTGGTTGGGCGAACTGCTCAAGCGTCATCGCGGCGCGTGCCCGGTGACCATGGAGTACACCAGCCCGGATGCGAAGACCTTGCTGCAGTTCGGCGAGACCTGGCGGATCGACCCGGCGGATACCTTGATTCAAGCCCTGCGTGACCAGTTCGGGCGAGACAACGTCTTCCTCCAATACCGTTGACCGGCAAGTGCCATCATGGCGCTTGCCCGCAACCTGAATTTTTAATCTCGACCTCAGCGCGCCTCTCCCTTAAGGTAGGGCGCGAATAGACAACCGGCCGGCCCAAGCTCACTTGGGACACGACCCAAGACGGACGCCTATGAACCCGAATTTTCTAGATTTCGAACAGCCGATCGCCGACCTGCAAGCCAAGATCGAAGAGTTGCGCTTGGTCGGTAATGACAATTCGCTGAATATCGGCGATGAGATCTCCCGCCTGCAGGACAAGAGCAAGACGCTGACCGAAGACATCTTCGGCAAGCTGACCAGCTGGCAGATCGCACGCCTGGCGCGTCACCCGAAACGCCCTTACACCCTCGATTACATCGAGCACATCTTCACCGAGTTCGACGAACTGCACGGCGACCGTCACTTCTCCGACGACGCTGCCATCGTTGGCGGTATCGCCCGTCTGGAAGACCAGCCGGTGATGATCATCGGCCACCAGAAGGGCCGTGAAGTGCGTGAGAAAGTTCGCCGCAACTTCGGCATGCCGCGTCCGGAAGGCTACCGCAAGGCCTGCCGTCTGATGGAGATGGCCGAGCGCTTCAAGATGCCGATCCTGACCTTCATCGACACCCCGGGTGCTTACCCTGGCATCGATGCTGAGGAGCGCAACCAGAGCGAAGCGATTGCCTGGAACCTGCGTGTGATGGCGCGGTTGAAGACCCCGATCATCGCCACCGTAATTGGTGAAGGTGGTTCCGGCGGCGCACTGGCCATCGGCGTCTGCGATCAATTGAACATGCTGCAATATTCGACTTACGCGGTGATCTCGCCGGAAGGTTGC
This sequence comes from Pseudomonas sp. Sample_21, assembly GCF_004307525.1. Classification (NCBI taxonomy): domain Bacteria; kingdom Pseudomonadati; phylum Pseudomonadota; class Gammaproteobacteria; order Pseudomonadales; family Pseudomonadaceae; genus Pseudomonas; species Pseudomonas sp. Sample_21. The sequence goes on from NZ_RCNZ01000066.1 coordinate 73,531, forward strand.
GCATCGATCCTGTGGAAGACCGCCGAGAAAGCACCGGATGCCGCTGAAGCGATGGGCATCACCGCTGAGCGTCTCAAAGGCCTGGGCATTGTTGACAAAGTGATCAGCGAGCCACTGGGCGGCGCCCACCGTGACCCGGCTGCTGCCGCTGCGTCGATCCGCGCCGAGCTGAGCTCGCAACTGGCGATGCTCAAGCAGTTCGATAACGAAGCGCTGCTCAAGCGCCGTTACGATCGCCTGATGAGCTACGGTCTCTAAGTCGAAGCGCGATACCCATGTGGGAGCGAGCCTGCTCGCGAAAGCGGTATAGCACTCGACGAATGTGTTGAATGTTAAACCGCCTTCGCGAGCAGGCTCGCTCCCACATTTGTTTGGGGCAAAGAGAAAGTTATGGGCCAGTCCCCGATTGATTTGCCATCCCGTCTTCTGCTGAACCTTGAGCCCTGGCGCCACGTCGCTCACTGGCGCATCGCCTTCTCCGGTGGCCTCGATTCCACCGTCCTCCTGCATCTGCTCGCCACCCTGGCGAACACTGAATCCCTCCCTGCGCTCAGCGCCATTCATATCCACCACGGCCTTCAGGCTGCGGCCGATGCGTGGCCGCAACATTGCCAAGACGTTTGCGATGCGCTGGGCGTGCCGTTGCAAGTGAAGCGGGTCACCGTGAAGGGCGGGGCGAGCCTGGAGCGGGCGGCGCGGGATGCGCGTTACGCCGTGTTCAATTCGCTGACGCAAGCCGATGATGCACTGCTGACCGGTCAGCACCGCGACGACCAAGCGGAAACTCTGCTGTTTCGGCTGTTGCGCGGTGCCGGTGTCCGCGGGCTCGGCGCGATGCCGCAGCAGCGTCCAGTGGGGCAGGGCACGCTGGTTCGACCGTTGCTGGATGTCAGCCGCGCCGAGCTGGAAAGTTATGCACAGGCGCATCGGTTGCGCTGGATCGAAGACCCGTCGAATCAGGATCGCCAGTTTTCCCGCAACTACCTGCGTCAGCAAGTCATGCCGCTGCTGACCGAGCGCTGGCCGCAAGCGCAGGCCAGCATGGCGCGCACCGCTGCGCATCTGCGTGAGGCGCAGGGCTTGCTCGATGAGCTGGCGCAGATCGATCTCGCACAAGCCGAAACGCCCCATGAATTCGCTTGGCTGGGTGTGCCATCGCTGGAGCTGACACCATTGAGGGCGTTGTCTGACGCGCGCCAGCGAAATGCCCTCAGCCACTGGCTCGAACCATTGACCCGGCTGCCAGATGCTGACCATTGGTCGGGTTGGACAACGCTGTGCAATGCCGGCGCCGACGCTTCACCGATCTGGCATCTGGCCGACGGAGAGCTGCACCGCAGCGCCGGTCGCGTCTGGTGGCTGAGCGACAGTTGGTTGGGTACGCCAGTGATCGGTGCCGACTGGCAGACCCCGACTTCAGCGCTACGCTTGCCGGATAACGGACGCGTCATGCTCCACGGGCAAGCTCCATCCGGGCCTTTGCGTATTGCCTATCGGCAGGGCGGTGAGGTCATGCGAATGGCCGAGCGCGGCAGTCGTGATCTCAAGCGTCTGCTCAACGAGCGCGCGGTCCCGGCCTTCGTGCGTGGCAGATTGCCGCTGCTGTTTCGTGGTGAAGAATTGCTCGCCGTGGCGAACCTGTCGGGTCTTGCTGGTCAGATGGACGAAGGCTGGACATTGCACTGGCAGCCAACAGACGAAGATCAAGGTTTGAGCTGAAAGGAGCATTCCGGTAGACTACGCTCCCTTCTTGATACAACTTCTGTGGATTCGCCTGAATTGCAGGAGTTGCCGATTACCAAGCAGTCTTTGCTGGGCGATTCCAAAAAATGTGTAGCGAGCAACGTACCGGTGTTTCATCTGCCGGTCTGTCACAACGCGGCGGTTTTTTCGAAAGGTGCACTGTGATTAATGCAGGTGATCGGGGGCTTCGGCCTTCCTTCGCTTTCCCCGGCGGCTCGTTCCGCTTTAACGCAGACTTCTAGGGTTTTTCATGACGCGCTACATATTCGTCACGGGCGGTGTTGTTTCTTCATTGGGGAAAGGCATTGCCTCGGCTTCATTGGCGGCTATCCTGGAGGCGCGGGGGCTTAAGGTCACCATGCTGAAGCTGGATCCGTACATCAACGTCGATCCAGGCACCATGAGTCCGTTCCAGCACGGTGAAGTGTTCGTCACCCACGACGGCGCCGAGACCGACCTGGATCTGGGGCACTACGAGCGGTTCATCCGCACGACCATGACCCAGAACAACAACTTCACCACCGGCCGTGTCTACGAGCACGTGCTGCGCAAAGAGCGCCGTGGCGACTACCTGGGTGCAACCATCCAGGTGATCCCGCACATCACCGACGAAATCAAGCGCCGCATCATCAAGGGTGCCGGTGACGCTGACGTGGCGATGGTCGAAATCGGTGGCACCGTCGGTGACATCGAGTCGCAACCGTTCCTCGAAGCCATCCGCCAGTTGCGTTTCGAAGTCGGCGCCAAGCGCGCGATGCTGATGCACCTGACGCTGGTGCCGTACATCGCCACCGCTGGCGAAACCAAGACCAAACCGACCCAGCACTCCGTCAAGGAACTGCGTTCGATCGGTCTGCAGCCAGACGTGCTGGTGTGCCGTTCCGATCACCCGATCGATGTGTCCTCGCGTCGCAAGATCGCCCAGTTCACCAACGTTGAAGAGCGTGCGGTAATCGCGCTGGAAGACGCCGATACCATCTACAAGATCCCGGGCATCCTGCATTCGCAGGGTCTGGACGATTTCGTCGTTGAGCGTTTCGGCTTGCAGTGCGGCAGCGCCGACCTGTCCGAGTGGGACGCAGTGGTCGATGCCAAGCTGAACCCGGAACACGAAGTGACCATCGCCATGGTCGGCAAGTACATGGAACTGCTCGACGCGTACAAGTCGCTGATCGAAGCGATGAGCCATGCCGGTATCAGCAACCGCACCAAGGTCAACCTGCGCTACATCGATTCCGAAGACATCGAGAACCAGGGCACTGCGCTGCTCGAAGGTGTCGACGCGATTCTGGTGCCGGGCGGCTTCGGTCTGCGTGGCGTGGAAGGCAAGATCACTGCCGTTCAGTACGCTCGCGAAAACAAGGTTCCGTACCTCGGCATCTGCCTGGGCATGCAAGTGGCGGTCATCGAGTTCGCCCGTAACGTACTGGGCTGGAAAGACGCCAACTCCACCGAGTTCGATCGTGCCAGCGGCCATCCGGTGGTCGGTCTGATTACCGAATGGGAAGACGCCACCGGTGCTGTCGAAGTGCGTACCGAAGCGTCCGATCTGGGCGGCACCATGCGTCTCGGCGCACAGGATTGCCTGCTTGAACCGGGCTCCAAAGTCCACGATTGCTACGGCAAGGACGTGATTGTCGAGCGTCACCGTCACCGTTACGAAGTGAACAACAACCTGCTGCCGCAGATCATCGAAGCCGGCCTGAAAATCTCCGGTCGTTCCGCCGATGCTGCGCTGGTCGAAGTGGTTGAAGCGCCGGATCATCCATGGTTCGTTGCCTGCCAGTTCCACCCTGAGTTCACCTCGACGCCACGCGACGGTCATCCGCTGTTCAGCGGTTTCGTCAAAGCCGCGTTGGCTCAACACCAGAAGAAGGCGTAACCCGATGGCACAGAAGATCATCCGCGTCGGCGACATCGAGATTGCCAACGACAAACCCATGGTGCTGTTCGGCGGCATGAACGTGCTGGAAAGCCGTGACATGGCCATGCAGGTTTGCGAAGAGTACGTAAAGGTCACCGAAAAACTCGGTATCCCTTACGTGTTCAAGGCCAGCTTCGACAAGGCCAACCGGTCTTCTGTGACTTCGTATCGCGGTCCTGGCCTGGAAGAGGGCATGCGCATCTTCCAGGACATCAAGCAAGCGTTCGGCGTGCCGATCATCACCGACGTCCACGAGCCGGATCAGGCTGCGGTCGTCGCTGAAGTCTGCGACATCATTCAGCTGCCGGCCTTCCTGTCGCGCCAGACCGATCTGGTTGTCGCGATGGCCAAGACCAATGCCGTGATCAACATCAAAAAAGCCCAGTTCCTCGCGCCTCAGGAAATGAAACACATCCTGAACAAGTGCGTGGAAGCGGGTAACGATCAGTTGATCCTTTGCGAGCGTGGTTCGAGCTTCGGCTACAACAACCTCGTGGTCGACATGCTCGGCTTCGGCATCATGAAGCAGTTCGAATACCCGGTATTCTTCGACGTGACCCACGCGCTGCAAATGCCTGGCGGTCGTGCCGACTCCGCCGGCGGTCGCCGTGCCCAGGTTCTGGATCTGGCCAAGGCCGGCATGAGCCAGTCGCTGGCGGGTCTGTTCCTCGAAGCGCATCCGGATCCGGACAACGCCAAATGCGACGGCCCTTGCGCCTTGCGTCTGGACAAACTGGAGCCATTCCTGGCCCAGCTCAAAGCTCTGGACGAACTGGTGAAGAGTTTTCCGACGGTAGAAACCGCGTAACGCTCGATTCTCCGGTAAAGTACCGCACGATTTGTCGCTCATGCCCTCGGGCGTGAGCGCTGTCGTCTGCAAGTCTGCCCGCTGTACTTCGCTTGCCGACGATAAAGATTTCCTCTAGCTGCGTCGTTTTCGTCAACTTTGGAGTGTTTACAACAATGGCAAAAATCGTCGACATCAAAGGTCGTGAAGTTCTCGACTCCCGTGGCAATCCCACCGTGGAAGCGGACGTGCTTCTCGACAACGGCATCATCGGTAGCGCCTGCGCGCCGTCCGGTGCATCCACTGGCTCGCGTGAAGCGCTCGAGCTGCGTGATGGCGACAAGAGCCGTTACCTGGGCAAGGGCGTGCTCAAGGCGGTAGCCAACATCAACGGTCCGATCCGCGATCTGCTGCTGGGCACCGACCCGAGCGACCAGAAAGCGCTGGATCAGGCGATGATCAAGCTCGACGGTACCGAAAACAAGGCGACCCTGGGCGCCAACGCCATCCTCGCCGTGTCCCTGGCTGCGGCCAAGGCAGCTGCGCAGGATCAGGATCTGCCGCTGTACGCACACATCGCCAACCTCAACGGCACCCCGGGTGTGTACTCGATGCCGGTCCCGATGATGAACATCATCAACGGTGGCGAGCACGCCGATAACAACGTCGACATCCAGGAATTCATGGTCCAGCCAGTTGGCGCCAAGTCTTTCTCGGAAGGTCTGCGCATGGGCACCGAGATTTTCCATCACCTGAAAGCTGTGCTGAAGGCTCGTGGTCTGAGCACTGCCGTTGGCGACGAAGGCGGTTTCGCGCCGAACCTGGCTTCCAACGAAGACGCGCTGAAAGTGATCTCCGAAGCCGTGGCCAACGCCGGTTACAAGCTGGGCACCGACGTGACCCTGGCGCTGGACTGCGCCGCGAGCGAGTTCTACGAAGACGGCAAGTACAATCTGTCCGGCGAAGGCCAGGTGTTCACTGCTGAAGGTTTCGCCGACTACCTCAAAGGTCTGACCGAGCGTTACCCGATCATCTCCATCGAAGACGGTCTGGACGAATCCGACTGGGCTGGCTGGAAAATCCTCACCGACAAGATCGGCGAGAAGACCCAGCTGGTGGGCGACGACCTGTTCGTGACCAATACCAAGATCCTCAAAGAAGGCATCGATAAAAAGATCGCCAACTCGATCCTGATCAAGTTCAACCAGATCGGCACCCTGACCGAAACCCTGGAAGCCATCCAGATGGCCAAGGCTGCCGGCTATACCGCAGTGATCTCGCACCGTTCCGGCGAAACCGAAGATTCGACCATTGCCGACCTGGCTGTGGGCACCTCGGCTGGCCAGATCAAGACCGGTTCGCTGTGCCGCTCCGACCGCGTTTCCAAGTACAACCAACTGCTGCGTATCGAAGAGCAGTTGAATGGCAAGGCCAAGTACAACGGCCGTGCCGAGTTCCGCGGTTAAGCGCAACCTGATCAAAGGACACCGGATTGTGTCGGAAAAGTCGTGACAGCGATGGATTTGCCACTAATCTGATGCCTTAAGCACAAGCCTGGATCTTTCCAGGCTTCGTGCTATCAGATGCTGCAACATTATGCGTGGCTGTCTTTTTTCACTGGATACCTGATATTCGATGCGCAGTCCTTACTGGTTGTTTCTTGTTTTGCTCTTGCTGCTGGCCGGTCTGCAGTACCGCCTGTGGGTGGGCAATGGCAGTCTGGCGCAGGTCGCCGAGCTGAAACAGCAGATCGCCGAGCAACATGCCGAAAACGAAGGCCTGCTGGAGCGAAACCGGGTGATGGACGCTGAAGTCAGCGAGCTGAAGAAAGGCATGGAGACCGTCGAAGAGCGGGCTCGTCACGAACTGGGCATGGTCAAGGACGGCGAAACCCTTTACCAGTTGGCCCAATGATCGATTCCCTGCCGGCCTTCTGGGCCGTGATTCCTGCCGCGGGCGTCGGTGCCCGAATGGCCGCGGACCGTCCCAAGCAATATCTGCAACTGGGCGGGCGCACAATTCTCGAACACAGCCTCGGCTGTTTCCTCGATCACCCGAGCCTCAAGGGCCTGGTGGTCAGTCTTGCTGTAGACGATCCTTACTGGACGAATCTGGCATGCGTCATCGATCCGCGCATTCAGCGGGTTGATGGCGGGGCGGAGCGTTCCGCGTCGGTGCTCAATGCCTTGCTGCATCTGCATGCGCAAGGTGCCGACGATGACGATTGGGTGCTGGTGCATGATGCGGCCCGGCCGAATCTGAGTCGCGATGATCTGGACAAGTTGCTTGCCGAACTCGCGGATGACCCGGTCGGCGGTCTATTGGCAGTGCCCGCTCGCGACACGCTTAAACGCGTCGATTACAACGGGCGTGTGGTTGAAACCGTGGATCGCAGCGTGATCTGGCAGGCGTATACGCCACAGATGTTTCGCCTCGGGGCGTTGCATCGGGCGTTGGCCGACAGCCTGGTTGCTGATGCGGTGATCACCGATGAGTCTTCGGCGATGGAATGGGCCGGTCTGGCACCGCGTCTGATCGAAGGGCGGGCGGATAATCTCAAGGTGACCCGACCGGAAGATCTGGAGTGGTTGCGCCAGCGGTGGGCGAATCGCCGCTGAGGTTTGGGGTCGCTGTGGCATTGCCTTCGCGAGCAGGCTCGCTCCCACAGAGGGAATGCATTCAGCTGTCGAACTCGAGTCAATTGTGGGAGCGAGCCTGCTCGCGAAAGCGGTCGCACAGGCAATCAATAACTCAAAGTTTGTACTCCGGCCTTTCAGCCAGTCCCACCTTCAAATAATCCACCAACTTGCGCACCTTCGGCGACAGATGCCGCTGCTGCGGATACAGCGCCCACACCGCCGTATTCGGCGGCTGATGCGCCTCGAGCAAGGAAATCAGCGCGCCGCTGTGCAGGTGCTCGAGCACGTAATAGTCCGGCAACTGACACAACCCGACACCCTGAAGCGCCGCATCCAGCACCGCCTGCCCACTGTTGCAACGCCAGTTGCCCTGCACCCGCTGGGAAAATTCCCGCCCGTTCTGTTCCAGTTGCCAGATATCCGAACTGCCGATCAGGCAATTGTGTCGACTCAATTCCGACAAACTGTGTGGGCGCCCATACCGTTCCAGGTAGGAAGGCGACGCGCACAGGTACATTCTCCGTGGCGCCAGGCGTGTCGCGACCAAGCGCGAATCCTGTAGCCGACCCAGACGAATTGCCAGATCCAGCCCTTCATGCACCAGATCCAGCTGGCGATTGCTCAGCTCGATATCGATACGCAGCTGCGGGTACAGCCCCATGAAGCGAGTCACCAGCGGCACGATAAAGCGTTCGCCATAGGCCACCGCGCAGGTCATGCGCAGCATGCCTTTCGGTTCGCTGGTCAGATCGCCTACCGCGCGCAAGGCTTCTTCGCGACCGTCCTGCAGGCGCTGACAATGTTGCAGGAAAGTCTGCCCGGCTTCGGTCAACGTAACTCGCCGGGTGCTGCGGTAGAGCAGGCGCGTCTGCAAACGCTCTTCGAGCCGTACGATTTGTCGACTGATGTGTGAGGAAGAAACCCCAAGACGCTCGGCAGCGGCGGTGAATTGATTGCATTCGGCGACGGCAACGAACTCGTCGATGCCTTCCCAGCGGTTTTCCGACACTTGGATTATCCCTGTATGGCAATAATGTTTTGCTTTCGTCCGGATTATTCCTCAGGGCGCGCTGAACTACACTATCTGTCTGCTTTTTTATTTACTGGATTCATTGGAGAGTCAGCATGATCAAGTCGCGCGCCGCCGTTGCCTTCGAGGCCAAGAAGCCGCTGGAAATCGTAGAAGTCGATGTCGCCATGCCGAAGGCTGGTGAAGTGTTGCTGCGCGTTGTCGCTTCCGGGGTGTGCCACACCGATGCCTACACCTTGTCCGGCGCAGACCCGGAAGGCATCTTCCCGTCGATCCTCGGCCACGAAGGTGGCGCCATCGTTGAAGCGATCGGTGAGGGCGTGACCTCGGTTGCCGTCGGCGATCACGTCATTCCGCTCTACACCCCGGAATGCGGCCAATGCAAATTCTGCAAGTCGGGCAAGACCAACCTTTGTCAGGCGATTCGCGCCACCCAAGGCAAGGGCCTGATGCCGGACGGCACTTCGCGCTTTTCCTACAAGGGCGAAACGATTTTCCACTACATGGGCACATCGACGTTTTCGGAGTACACCGTACTGCCGGAAATTTCCGTAGCGAAGATCTCCAAAGACGCGCCGCTGGAAAAGGTTTGCCTGCTCGGTTGCGGCGTAACCACCGGTATCGGCGCCGTGCTCAACACCGCCAAGGTCAAACCGGGTGACACCGTGGCCATCTTCGGTCTCGGTGGTATTGGCTTGTCGGCCGTGATCGGCGCGGTGAAAGCCAAGGCTGCGCGCATCATCGCCATCGACATCAATCCGGCCAAGTTCGAAATCGCCAAACAACTCGGTGCCACCGACTGCGTGAACCCGAAAGATTACGATCGTCCGATCCAGGAAGTGATCGTCGACATGACCGATGGCGGCGTCGACTTCTCCTTCGAGTGCATCGGCAATGTGCAACTGATGCGCGCCGCGCTTGAGTGCTGCCACAAAGGCTGGGGCGAGTCGGTCATCATCGGTGTCGCCGGTGCCGGCCAGGAAATCGCTACCCGGCCGTTCCAGTTGGTCACCGGTCGCGTCTGGCGCGGTTCGGCGTTCGGCGGCGTGCGTGGCCGTACTGAATTGCCGAGCTACGTCGACATGGCCCAGAGCGGCGAGATCCCGCTGGATACCTTCATCACCCACACCATGGGCCTGGAAGATATCAACAAGGCGTTCGACCTGATGCACGAAGGCAAGAGCATCCGCACCGTCATACATTTCTAAACAGCAGCTCCGAGCTGCAAGCTTCAAGCTGCAAGTAAAGGCGTTCGTGCTTTGTCTTGAAGCTTGCGGCTTGCGGCTTGCAGCTAGGGAGAATCCCTTGAATCTGGAAAACATTTCCTGTCAGAAGAGTTTCGGTGGCTGGCACAAGCGCTATCGCCATCGCTCCGAAGTGCTTGATTGCGACATGGTCTTTGCCGTGTACCTGCCGCCGCAAGCGGAGCAGGGCGGCAAGCTGCCAGTGCTGTACTGGTTGTCCGGGCTGACCTGCACCGATGAGAATTTCATGCAGAAGGCCGGCGCGATGCGCATGGCTGCCGAACTTGGTTTGATTATCGTCGCCCCGGATACCAGCCCACGCGGTCCGGATGTTCCGGACGATGCAGGCAAGGCTTGGGATTTCGGTCTCGGCGCCGGGTTTTATCTGAACGCCACGCAGGAACCGTGGGCGCGGCACTATCAGATGCATGACTATGTCGTGCAGGAATTGCCTGCTCTGGTCGAAGCGCATTTCCCCGCTTCCGACAAGCGCAGCATCAGCGGCCACTCGATGGGCGGCCACGGTGCTTTGGTCTGTGCCTTGCGCAATCCTGGGCGGTATAAATCGGTTTCGGCCTTTTCGCCGATCACCCGCCCGATCGATTGCCCTTGGGGTCAGAAGGCCTTTTCCAACTATTTGGGCGAAGACCGTTCGAAGTGGAAGGAGTGGGACGCCTGTGTGCTTATCGCGGAGGCGACGGAGAAGTTGCCGTTGTTGGTCGATCAAGGTGATCGTGACGATTTCCTCGCCACGCAATTGAAACCCGAGGCCTTGCAACACGCAGCAAAACAAGCGGGGCATCCGCTGGAGCTGCGCCTGCAACCGGGCTACGACCACAGCTATTTCTTCATCTCAAGCTTCATTGACGACCACTTGCAGCATCACGCACGCGCTCTGCGCAGTTAATGCAGGTAGAATCACGCCCTGACAAAAATCGGGGCGTTTTTTTATGCGTATTGGCCACGGCTACGATGTGCACCGTTTCGCTGAAGGCGATTTCATTACTCTGGGCGGCGTGCGGATTGCACACAGCTTCGGGCTGCTCGCTCATTCCGACGGTGACGTCCTGCTGCACGCCTTGAGCGATGCCTTGCTCGGCGCGGCGGCGCTGGGTGATATCGGTAAACACTTCCCGGACACCGACCCAAAATTCAAGGGCGCCGACAGCCGTGTGCTGTTGCGTCATGTGGTCAGTCTGATCCACGCCAAGGGCTGGAAAATCGGCAACGTCGACAACACCATCGTTGCCCAGGCGCCAAAAATGGCGCCGCATATCGAATCGATGCGCGCGCTGATCGCGGCGGATCTTCAAGTTGAGTTGGATCAAGTGAACGTCAAAGCTACCACCACCGAAAAGCTTGGCTTTGTCGGTCGCGAAGAAGGCATCGCCGTGCACTCCGTTGCCTTGTTGCTGCGCGCATGAATGAACTGCAATTACTCGGCCCACGGGCCTATGGCGAACCCCTCGGCACAGCGGTACTGAAAGCCATCGCCGAAGATTTTCAGGTCGATGAAGTGCTGGATATCCCGTTCAGCGGCGACGGCGAACATCTGTGGATCTGGGTGGAAAAGCGCGGCCTCAATACCGAAGAAGCGGCGCGGCGGATCGCCAAGGCAGCCGGCGTGCCGTTGCGTACCGTCAGCTATGCCGGCCTCAAGGACCGTCAGGCCCTGACCCGACAGTGGTTCAGCGTGCAATTGCCGGGCAAGGCCGATCCGGATCTGTCGGCGGCGGAAAACGACACGCTGAAGATCCTCAAGACCACGCGCCACAAGCGCAAGCTGCAACGCGGTGCGCATTCGGCCAACGGTTTCACGTTGCGCCTGACGCAATTCAATGGCGACAGGGACGCGATTGAACAGCGCCTGCAACTGATCGCCAAACAAGGCATTCCCAATTATTTCGGCGCCCAGCGCTTCGGCCATGACGGCGGCAACGTTGTCGATGCCCAGGCGTGGGCGGCGCGCAAGGCTTTGCCGGAACAGCGCAATGTGCGTTCGCGGTTGCTGTCGACGGCGCGCAGCTTTCTGTTCAACCAGGTGCTGGCGGCGCGCGTCGCCGATGGCACCTGGAACACCGCACTGGTGGGCGATCTGTTGGCCTTTACTGACAGTCGCAGCTTTTTCCCGGCCGGCGAAGCCGAATGCAGCGACCCGCGTCTGGCGATTCTCGACCTGCACCCGACCGGTCCGCAGTGGGGCGAAGGTGACTCGCCGGCTGCTGGTGCTGTCCATGAACTGGAGCAGGAGATCGCCGCCCGCGAAGCGGATCTGCGTGACTGGTTGATCCACGCCGGCATGAGCCATGAACGTCGCATCCTGCGGCTGCCCATTGGCGGGTTGACGTGGCATTATCCCCAACCTGACATTCTGCAACTGGAATTCGTCCTCCCGGCCGGATGCTTTGCCACCGTATTGGTGCGCGAGCTCGTTGATCTGGTGCCGGTGGGGCAGACGGACAGCCCATGCGTATTCTGATTTCTAACGACGATGGGGTAACCGCGCCCGGTCTCGCCGCGCTTTATGCTGCGCTGGCGGATTACACCGAATGCGTGGTTATCGCCCCGGAGCAGGACAAAAGCGGCGCCAGCAGTTCGCTGACGCTCGACCGTCCGCTGCACCCGCAATACCTGGCCAACGGCTTTATCAGCCTCAACGGCACACCGACCGATTGCATTCACCTGGGCCTCAACGGCTTGCTTGAGCGCGAAGCGGACATGGTGGTTTCCGGCATCAACCTGGGCGCCAACCTCGGTGACGACGTGCTGTATTCCGGGACAGTGGCAGCGGCGCTTGAAGGACGATTTCTTGAGCGTCCGTCGTTCGCGTTCTCACTGGTTTCGCGCCAGGTGGACAACCTGCCGACCGCGGCGTACTTCGCGCGCAAGCTGGTCGAGGCCCACGCTGGGCTCGATCTGCCACCGCGCACGGTACTTAATGTGAACATCCCCAATCTGCCTATCGATCACATCCGTGGCATTCAGTTGACCCGTCTCGGCCATCGCGCCCGCGCGGCGGCGCCGATGAAAGTGGTCGATCCGCGCGGCAAGGCCGGTTACTGGATTGCTGCTGCCGGCGACGCCGAAGATGGCGGCCCGGGCACCGATTTTCATGCCGTGATGCAGGGTTATGTGTCCATCACACCGTTGCAGCTCGATCGCACTTTCAATGATGCCTTCAGAAGTCTTGATGGCTGGCTGGGGGGGCTGAGCTGATGCGTGAACATGACGACCGCCTGCGCAGCGGCATTGGCATGACCTCCCAGCGTACGCGCGAGCGACTGATCCAGCGGCTGTATGAAGAAGGCGTATCGAACGCCAAAGTCCTGGAAGTGATCCGCCGCACGCCGCGTCATCTGTTTGTCGACGAGGCGCTGGCGCACCGCGCTTACGAAGACACCGCGCTGCCGATCGGCAACAACCAGACCATCTCCCAGCCTTACATGGTGGCGCGCATGAGCGAGCTGCTGCTGGAGGCAGGTCCACTGGATAAAGTGTTGGAGATCGGCACCGGTTCCGGCTACCAGACAGCGGTGTTGTCGCAACTGGTTGAACGGGTGTTTTCCGTCGAGCGCATCAAGGTGTTGCAGGATCGCGCCAAGGAGCGTCTGGTCGAGTTGAACCTGCGTAACGTGGTGTTTCGCTGGGGCGATGGCTGGGAAGGCTGGCCGGCGCTGGCGCCCTACAACGGCATCATCGTCACCGCCGTTGCCACCGATGTACCGCAAGCTTTGCTCGATCAGCTGGCCCCCGGTGGGCGCATGGTGATTCCGGTCGGCTCCGGTGAAGTGCAACAACTGATGCTGATCGTGCGCGAAGAACATGGCTTTTCCCGACACGTTTTGGGCGCTGTGCGTTTCGTGCCTTTGCTCAACGGGCCACTGGCCTGAGCATTTGCGAGCAGGCGCTGAATTCCTTTCAACGGCGCCGGTCTTACACCGACAGCCAGAGTTTAAACGCAGCGTACTTGCCCCTGGCAAACGTGTGCGTCCAGTGATTTCGCTTCATTAAAGGTAAAGCCGTTTCGGCCCGTTATACTTGCGACACTTCATGCCGCAGTGCGGCATTCAGAATTTTCAGCCACCACAAAGGGAGCGGCGGGTGAGTCTCACAGTCATTGCGCAGCGTATGGGTAACACGAGCTTTCAGCGCCTGGTGACTGGCCTTGTCTTGAGCACCTTGCTGGTCGGTTGCTCCAGCACCAAATCGAGCAACGTACGGGTTGTCGATCGCAATAATTCGGTCGCGCAACGTCCGACCGTTACTACCGGGCAATATGTAGTCCGCCCCGGCGATACCTTGTTTTCGATCGCCTTTCGCTACGGCTGGGACTACAAAACCCTCGCCGCCCGGAACAATATTCCTACGCCGTATACGATCCATCCGGGTCAGACAATTCGCTTCGACGGGCGCAGCGGTTCAACGCCGACAGCGGTGGTGAGCAACTCCAGTTCTTCACCTTCTTCGTCGAGTAAAACCACGGTAATCCGGCGCCAGGCGAATGGCACCACAACCACTACAACCACCGGTTCCAAAGGGGTTGTACCGTCCGTCGCGAGCAAACCTGCACCCGCTCCACTGCCTCCGGCAGGCCCGGCCCCGACCGGCTGGGGATGGCCATCTAATGGCGTTCTGATTGGAAAATTCTCTTCAAACGGTAGTTTGAATAAAGGAATTGATATCGCCGGAGATTTGGGACAGCCTGTTTTAGCTGCGTCTGATGGGACGGTCGTATACGCCGGGAGTGGCTTAAGGGGCTACGGCGAATTGGTCATCATCAAACACAGCGAAACCTACGTCAGTGCTTACGGACATAACCGCAGGCTGTTGGTTCGGGAGGGGCAGCAGGTCAAGGTCGGACAGACAATTGCCGAAATGGGGTCAACGGGTACAGACCGGGTGAAACTGCATTTTGAGATTCGCCGCCAAGGTAAACCTGTGGATCCGCTGCAGTTCCTGCCAAGACGTTGATTTGTAGGCCAGCCTGTTCCGTCGCGTAGAGGGGACAGGCTCCAGCGTTGCCAAGGATAAAGGCGTCGCTTGAGCTTGGGGTCGAACTCACCAAAGGACTATAACAATGGCTCTCAGTAAAGAAGTGCCGGAGTTTGACATCGACGATGAGGTTCTCCTTATGGAGACCGGCATCGATTCGGATTCGATGTTGAATGATGAAGGGGCTGCTCCACCTTCCGTTCGTTCCAAATCCAGACACTCCGCCACACTCAAACAACATAAATACATCGACTACACTCGGGCACTTGATGCCACGCAGCTGTATCTCAACGAAATCGGCTTTTCCCCTCTGCTCTCCCCGGAAGAAGAAGTTCATTTTGCGCGCTTGTCGCAAAGTGGCGATCCGGCCGGGCGCAAGCGCATGATCGAAAGCAACCTGCGGCTGGTGGTCAAGATCGCCCGGCGTTACGTCAATCGGGGGCTGTCGCTGCTGGATCTGATCGAAGAGGGCAACCTCGGCCTGATCCGCGCGGTGGAAAAGTTCGATCCCGAGCGCGGCTTCCGCTTCTCGACCTACGCGACCTGGTGGATCCGTCAGACCATCGAACGCGCGATCATGAATCAGACCCGGACCATCCGGTTGCCGATTCACGTGGTCAAGGAGCTCAACGTGTACCTGCGGGCCGCACGGGAGCTGACGCAAAAACTCGACCACGAACCTTCACCCGAAGAAATCGCCAACCTGCTGGAGAAACCGGTGGGCGAGGTCAAGCGCATGCTGGGCCTGAACGAACGGGTTTCTTCGGTCGACGTCTCGCTGGGTCCGGATTCGGATAAAACCCTGCTGGACACACTCACTGACGATCGTCCCACCGATCCGTGCGAACTGCTGCAGGACGACGACCTGTCGCAGAGCATCGATCAATGGCTGTCGGAGCTGACCGACAAGCAGCGCGAGGTGGTGATTCGCCGCTTCGGCCTGCGCGGTCACGAAAGCAGCACGCTGGAAGATGTCGGCCTGGAGATCGGCCTGACCCGCGAGCGGGTACGGCAGATCCAGGTGGAAGGCCTCAAGCGCCTTCGCGAGATCCTGGAGAAGAATGGCCTGTCGAGCGAGTCGCTGTTCCAATAAGCGCCTGATCGACCGCGCGCAAAAAAAGCCCCGGCTGATTCAATCAGTCGGGGCTTTTTGTTTATGCCTGTCTCGTGCATCGCGTTTGTCGGGAATGTGCCAGACGAGCGGTCAGCATTTTCTGAGTTTGTAGTCTCGCGCTGTAAGCCTTTGCTTACTGCGTCGTAAGTGTTCGTTATTTTTACACTTCGGCAGAAGGCGATTGCGATCAATGCTAAGCGGTAACTTGTTGATTTATCTGAATAATTTTCAATTGTTATGTCTTTATGTCAGCGCAGACCTGCGCCTGAGCCTGATTGCTCCGCTGCGGAAACTCTCTAATATCAGGGCTGTGTCGACGGACAGACACGCCCTTCACGGAAGAGGGGAACGGACATCGCAGGAGGCGATTCATCAGGACGATGAAAAGGACTACAGGGAATAGGGAAAAAATGTGGGCGGGTCATACCGCCCCTTTTTTCGTCTGCAGAAAAGTAAAACCTGCAAAAGCAAAAAGGCCCACAAGGGGCCTTTCAGTCGAGCGCGGGGTAGATCAGCGTTCGAGTTGTTCGATCTTGTTCGGCTTGCCATCCCAATCAGCAGAATCCGGAAGCGGATCCTTGCGCTCGGTGATGTTCGGCCAGATATCCGCCAGCTCGGCATTGAGCTCGATGAAGTTTTCCATGCCGCTTGGGATCTCGTCTTCCGAGAAGATCGCCACAGCCGGGCATTCTGGTTCACACAGCGCACAGTCGATGCACTCGTCCGGGTGAATCACCAGGAAGTTCGGGCCTTCGTAAAAGCAGTCCACCGGACAGACTTCTACGCAGTCGGTGTACTTGCACTTGATGCAGTTGTCGGTGACGACGAAGGTCATTTCTAATTTTCTCCTCAGGCGGCGGCAGCGTTGCCCCTTCACGGTTGGGGTCGCCAGGTTCGGGAGCGATACCTGCTGACCAGGCTATGAGCCAGCAGCATCCCGAACCGCGCGAGATTCTAACAGCTTGAAGCGATTTGCGTTATATCCGCTTCTTCAGTGCTTATATCCGGTTCTTCAGTGCATAGAGCATTTCCAGCGCACGCCGTGGTGTCATGTCGTCGAGATCCACCTTCGCCAATTCATCCAGCACCGGATGCGGCAGCGAGGCGAACATGTCGCTTTGCTGCGGTGTCGACGGCTTGCCCTTGGCTGCCGGTTTCGGCGTCTCGTGGGGCAGGGCTGTGTCTTCCAGACGACTCAGATGCTCACGCGCGCGCAGGATCACTTCGCTCGGCACACCAGCCAGTTGCGCGACTGCCAAGCCGTAGCTCTGGCTGGCCGGCCCAGGCAGAACATGGTGCAGGAACACGATGCGTTCGTTGTGCTCGGTCGCGTTGAGGTGGACGTTGGCCACCAACGGCTCGGCTTCCGGCAACACGGTCAGTTCGAAGTAGTGCGTAGCGAACAGCGTATAGGCACGCAGATGAGCCAAGCGCTCGGCCGCCGCCCACGCCAGCGACAGACCGTCAAAGGTGCTGGTACCGCGCCCGACTTCGTCCATCAGGACCAGACTGCGCTCGGTGGCGTTATGCAGGATGTTGGCGGTTTCGCTCATCTCGACCATGAAGGTCGAGCGACCGCCGGCCAGATCATCGCTCGAACCGATACGGGTGAAGATGCGGTCGACCAGCGACAACTCGCAACTGGCGGCCGGCACGAAACTGCCAATATGCGCCAGTAACACGATCAAAGCGGTTTGCCGCATGTAAGTGGATTTACCGCCCATGTTCGGGCCGGTGATGACCAGCATGCGCGTGTTGTCATCGAGGCTCAGATCGTTGGCCACGAACGGCGTGGTCAGCACTTGCTCGACCACTGGGTGACGACCCTGAGTGATGCGCATGCATGGCTCGCTGACGAAACGCGGGCAGTTCAGGTCAAGATTCAGCGCACGCTCGGCGAGGTTGCTCAGCACATCCAGCTCGGCCAAGGCGCCGGCGGTGTCCTGCAACGGCGGCAACTGGCTGATCAAGTCTTCGAGCAGTGCTTCGTAAAGCATTTTTTCCCGAGCCAGCGCGCGACTCTTGGCCGACAGCGCCTTGTCTTCGAATTCTTTCAGCTCGGGCGTGATGAAACGCTCGGCGCCTTTGAGCGTCTGCCGGCGGATGTAGTCGGCCGGCGCCGATTCAGCCTGCTTGCTCGGCAGTTCGATGAAGTAGCCGTGGATACGGTTGTAGCCAACTTTTAGATTGGCCAGACCAGTACGGGCCTTCTCCCGGGCTTCCAGATCGATGAGGAACTGGCCGGCGTTTTCGCTCAGCGATTGCAGTTCATCGAGTTCACTGTCGTAACCGGTTTTCAGCACGCCGCCGTCACGGATCACCGCAGGCGGATTGTCGATAATGGCTTTGGCCAGCAGCGCCGCCAGTTCTGGATAGGTGCTGGTGGTGACCGCCAGATGCTGCAGGTGCGGCGCTTCCAGATCGGCCATCGCCACTTGCAGTTCGGGCAGTGCGCCGAGAGCGTCACGCAGACGCGCAAGGTCACGTGGTCGCGCATTGCGCAGACCGATTCGCGCCAGGATCCGCTCGATGTCGCCGATTTCCTTGAGCTGCGGTTGCAGCTTTTCGAAGCGGTAGCCGTCGAGCAGGCAGCGGATCGAGGTCTGACGCGCCAGCAACACGGTGAGATCGCGCAACGGTCGGTTCAGCCAACGAGTCAGCAGGCGGCTGCCCATGGCGGTCTGGCAGCGATCGACCACCGATTGCAGGGTGTTGTCGCGGCCACCGGCCAGGTTGGTGTCGAGTTCCAGATTGCGCCGGCTGGCGCCGTCGAGCACTACGGTGTCATCGAGACGTTCGTGACGCAGGCTGCGCAAGTGGGGCAGGGCGGTGCGCTGGGTTTCCTTGGCGTAGGCCAGCAGGCAGCCGGCAGCGCCGATGGCCAGGGTCAGGTTTTCGCAGCCGAAGCCTTTCAGGTCTTGGGTGGAAAACTGCTGGCAGAGACTTTTCAGCGCCGAATCACGCTCGAAATCCCACGGCGCACGACGACGTACGCCACGGCGTTTTTCCGCCGGCAGGTCTTTTGGCCAGTCATCTGGAATCAACAGTTCCACCGGGTTGACCCGCTCCAGTTCCGCCAGCAGGTTTTCCCAGCCTTTGATCTCAAGCACGGTGAAGTTGCCGCTGGTGATATCCAGTACTGCCAGACCGAACAGACGCTCGTCACCCAATACCGCTGCGATCAGGTTATCGCGGCGTTCATCGAGTAACGCTTCGTCGCTGACCGTTCCCGGCGTGATGATCCGTACGACTTGACGCTCCACCGGGCCTTTGCTGGTGGCCGGGTCGCCGACCTGCTCGCAAATCACAACCGACTCGCCGAGCTTGACCAGTTTCGCCAGGTAACCTTCCGCCGCGTGGTAAGGAATCCCACACATCGGAATCGCCTGACCCGCCGACTGCCCGCGCGCGGTCAGGGTGATGTCCAGCAACTTGGCGGCTTTCTTCGCATCTTCGTAGAAGATTTCGTAGAAATCGCCCATGCGATAGAACATCAGCTGGTCCGGGTGCTGATTCTTCAGGCGCCAGTATTGCTGCATCATCGGAGTGTGGGAGGACAGGTCGGAGACGGCTTTATTCATCGGATTGTCGGGCAACTCGTTAAAAGATGTAGGGCAAAGCGCGGGCAGTGGCCGGGCTTTTCCGCGATGGGCGCAAGGTTACCATGGGCAGTCAGCCCGACGCAGGCACTGCGGTCGGGTGAGCGTTTACTTGCACAGAAAAGTTGATCTATGCACGATTTATGCAAATCAGCATTTGTCTTCGCGAAAAACTTCAAGCACTATGCGCGTTATGCAAAAACGCAACGTTTCCTCCGTCTTAAGAGCACTGCTCGACCAGCACGGGATCTCCCCCACGGAGCTCCACCGTCGCACCGGCGTGCCTCAATCAACGCTCTCGCGGATTCTCAGCGGGAAGATTGTCGATCCTTCGGATAAACACATCTCGAAGATCGCTGAATATTTCAACGTCAGCACCGATCAGTTGCGCGGGCGCGCGGACGTCGCGCCAACGACCGGCGGCACTCGCGCTGACGTGCATGCGGAACTCAAGGACATAAGCCTGTGGGACGACGACACGCCCGTCGATGACGACGAGGTGTCGGTGCCCTTTCTACGCGAGGTTGAATTGGCTGCTGGATCAGGAAGATTCGTCATCGAAGAGAGCGAGCGCTCTAGCCTGCGCTTCGGCAAGCGCAGCCTGCGCCACAACGGCGTGCAATTCGACCAGGCCAAATGCGTGACGGTGCGCGGCAACAGCATGTTGCCGGTTCTGCGTGATGGCGCCACCGTCGGCGTCAACGCCGGCAAGTGCGGCATCGGCGACATCATCGATGGCGATCTGTATGCGATCAATCACAACGGCCAGCTGCGCGTGAAACAACTCTATCGCCTGCCCACCGGCATCCGTCTGCGCAGCTTCAATCGCGACGAGCATCCGGACGAGGACTATAGCTTCCAGGAAATCCAGGAAGAGCAGATCGTCATCCTCGGTCACGTCTTCTGGTGGGGCATGTACGCCCGTTAACCCATTTCGATTTAACTGAAACCTGCCCCTCGGCAGGTTTTTTTTCGCCTGCAGAAATCTCCCCACCCCTTGGCCCGCTTGGTTTTCATGCATACGCGCAAATTTAATGCATAAATAAATGCATTTACGCATTGACTGTATATGCATCCATGCATATTCTTGCCACCAAGCCGCTCGACAAAGCGGCTGGCAAGACAAGCTCTTTAGTTCCACAAGAACAGGCAGCGATGAACCGGCCTCAACGGTTCAGAGGGTTGGCAACTGACCCGGGTGTGCAGCGTAAAACACCAGAAGCAGTTATCCGGCGGGCAGGGACCGCGGTCGGAAAAACAATTTGAATGGACTCGTACCGCGCCAGTAGCGCCGAAAAGTCAGCTCCCTTCATGACTACAGGATTTGAAGGGAGGCGAAGGAGCGCATTACTGAAAAGCCCGGTGTACAAGCGCCGGGCTTTTTGGAATGCCTACCGGGCAGGAACTGAAACGCCGGGATGCCGGCACTCAATAAGGATGATGAACATGAAGAAATACGCACGTGTCGTCGCTGGCAAAGTCGACAACATTTTTGAAACCGCAAACCCGATCACCGATGAGTTTCCGGCGGACCAAGTCTGGGTGGATGTCAGCGCATTGCCCAAGATCGATTATTCCTGGAACGCGGTGAACACCGACGGCGTCTGGACATTTACTGATAGCGATATGTGGGGGCAACCGTCCATGTTGGCTATGCAAATGCGTAACGAAAGAGTGACTCGTTTCGATAAAGTCAACTTCACCCTGACATCGTCCGCGCTGGTACAAAAAGTCGAGCTGGGGCTGGCTACACCTGCTGAAGAGGCCGCACTGCTGGCCTACAAGCAGTTCTTCATCGCGATGAGCCAAGTCAACAAACAGCCGGGCTATCCACTGAGCGTCATTTGGCCTGAAGTGCCATAAGCGACATTTGACGCATCCGCAATATTGAAATGCGCAGTGCATTACTGAAGAGCCTGGCCTTGTTGCCGGGCTTTTAAATACCTGCCAGTTGCACGGCGACATTCCTGCCAAAGAGTAAATGAGGAAGACCCAATGAGTCTTTATGCACTGGTTGAATACAACCGAGTTGTCCAGTTGGAAGAAAGTGAAGTGATTCTTGAACCACCTGCTTCGCCAACCTCGGTTTGGGTTGATGTAACCGGCAGTACGGATATTCGGGTGGGTTGGAGCGCAACCTTCAATGGGGTCTGGACCTTCTCTGCACCGACGAAGAAGAACTGCGAAACAAAGCCGAACAGCAGAAGTGGCAATTGCTGAATGGGGCCGCCAACTGGTTACTGATTAACTCGCTGCAGTTCAAAGCCGACGTCGGCGTCGCCACCAGCGACGACCAGGCTCGGCTGTTGGCCCACGAGCAATACTGCATCGCCCTCAGCGACATCGATCAGCAGTCGGGTTATCCGGCGAACATCGCGTGGCCAGTCGCACCTTACTGATTCCAACTCGAGTAATCGATCGGCGGGACCGCATTGCTGAAAAGCCTGGCGCAAGGCCGGACTTTTTGGAATGCCTGCCTGAAGAGACATTATTTGAACTCAATTCCCATCTATCACCCACTGCCCACGGAGGCGTGACATGACAAACGAGCAACAAGCGTTGGCGGACATGCCGATCTGGCTGGTCATCCTCCTCGCTGTCGTCGGCGGGGTGTCCGGCGAAATGTGGCGCGCCGACAAGGAGGGCGCTCGCGGCTGGTCGCTGGTGCGGCGTCTGGCTCTGCGTTCCGGCGCCTGCATGATCTGCGGCGTGTCGGCAATCATGCTGCTGTATGCCGCTGGCATGTCGATCTGGGCCGCTGGCGCTTTTGGCTGCCTGACGGCGATGGCCGGCGCTGATGTCGCCATAGGCCTTTACGAACGCTGGGCGGCCAAGCGCATCGGCGTCTGCGAAGTACCGCCGCGCGACCAGCCTTAACCCTGAATATTTTTCCGTGCCGCCATGTCGGCGGCAGGGCTGCACGTGGACGATTGAAAAGGAGGTCATGTATGCCCACACCGATCCAGCAGCCGTCGCAACTGTTCACAGCCATCGCGACGACACTTCGCAACACCGCCGGTCTCAACCTCACCGTCGGCAACCATGATGATTTCACTGCACCGGGCGATCAGGCCTGGGTGCTGATCGACTTCGACCGCAATGGACCCGGGGTGCGCGCCGCTGACGGGCGAATTGCTCATGTCATGACGGTCTCTTTGCAAGTCATCCCGGCCCTTGCCGCCAGTGCATTTTCAGCGTGCGATCTGATTGCCGTGCTGAAAAACCTGATGACTGACCACCGCTGGAACATGTCCGGCGATCAATGCGATCTGCCGATGAATATCGATGGCTTGCCGTCATTGCTCATCCGTGGCGATCAGCAATACAAAACCTGGACCCTGACGTTCAACCAGACACTCTACCTCGGCTCGACCTTGCTCGACGATCCACTGGGCATGCCGAAATTCGCTCGCACCTGGGAAGTCAGCGACATCGACGATCCAGACCAGTACACCGCGCTGGAGGGCTGACCGATGTTCGATGCATTACTGCGTATGCAGCTTGGCCCGATCATTGAGCGTCTGGCGGAAATGGAAGCGGAAATCGAAGACCTGCATCGCCGTGCCGAGAGTTTCTGTCGTATTGGCATCTGCCAGTTAATTGATGCGGCGAGTAACACTTGCCAGGTCAGCCATGGTGGATTGCTCACCCCGGCGATCAAGTTCTTCAACCCTAGCGCCGGTGCGCAAAGCGAATCGCGCATCCCCACGGTGGGCGAGCAGTGCCTGCTGTTCAACTATGGCAGCGGTGAAAGCGGTGCGCAGAGTGTCGCGTTGTTCGGCTTGAACAGTGACCGCTTTCCTCCCGCCTCGACTGTGCCGACGCTGACCCGTCGGGTGCATCGGGACGGCAGCGAAAGCGGTTACGACGACGCCAGCCACGCCTTGCACTGGCTCAACGGACCCGCGCAATTCAACGGGTCTCGCGAGTCGCTCGAACTGAGCATCGGCCCTGCACGTCTGGCCATGACGCCACAACTGATCACCCTGCAACTGGGCGCCGTCGGCCTGAGTATCGACGCCTCGGGCGTGCACTTCAGCGGCCCCTTGGTCGATCACCAGGGCCGCGTCATCAGCCCCTGATTCAAGAGCCTCCCATGATCGGAATCGATAGAGACAGCGGGGCCACGGTCGACGACTGGCTGCAATTCGTGCAGCGCGCGACCCGAGCCCTGACCACACCGCTGGGCACCCGGCAGAAACGACCTTTGTACGGTTCGCTGATTCCCACTCTCCTCGGGCAGAACCTCGGTGACGACATTCTGCTTCTGGCACAAAGCCACGCCGCGCAAGCGTTCTACAACTCGCAAAACGGCATCGACGATTTTCAGCCGCAAGTGATTGTCGCCAGCCGTCACGGCGACGGCCTGCTGCTGCGCTTTGCCGGTACCTGGAAAAACCGTCAACAAACCTTCGAGGTGGTGACATGAGCATGCTGATCCCTGGCCAGAACCAGCTGGCCGAACCCGCGCTGATCAAGGTCGAAGCGTTCGAAGACTTGCTCGCCGAGTTCAAGGCTTTCGTCATCGAGTACGTGGGGGCTCGCTCGCCGGCCAGCGCCGTGAAACTCAAGGCGAGTCTGGAAAGCGAAAGCGAATTGCTGACCCTGGCGCTGGAAGCGTTCTGCGTGCGTCTGCAAACCCATGAGCGTAAATACAATGCACGCATCAAGCAGATGCTGGCGTGGTGGGCGACCGGCAGCAATCTCGATGCGCGGCTGGCGGACATGGGTTTGGAGCGGCAATTGCTCGATCCCGGCGACCCGGCGGCATTCCCGCCGGTACCGGCGATTTATGAAAGTGATGACGACGCTCGGCTGCGTTATTACCTCGCGCCCCATGCACCGGCGGCGGGTTCGCGGATGCAGTATCGCCGCGAGGTGTTCACCCTCGGCGAGCGGCCCACGGTGCAGGTTGAGTCCACTGATTCCGGCGTGGTAAACGTCACCTACACCTTCGATCCCGACGGCCTCGCCGCGCAGGTCAAGGATGGCAATGGACGGCGCACTGCGCCGGGCGAAGTGCAGGTCACCGTGCTTTCGCGAGAAGGCGATGGCACACCTTCCGAGACATTGCTCGACGGCGTTCGTCAGCACTTTGCCCGCCCTGATGTGCGCCCGGAAACCGACCTCGTCACCGTCAAGGCTGCCGAGATCCAGCGCTACAAAATCCGCGTCATTGCCAAGATCAATTCCGGCCCTGATTCGGGCCTGACCAGGGTCGCCGCGCAAGCACAATTGCAGGCGTATGCCGACAGTTGTCATCGCCTCGAAGGTCGGGTCGATCCGAGCTGGATCGACTACACATTGCACAGCGCCGGCGCCGTGCAACTGCAGATTCTCGAACCGCTGACGCCGATCGTGACCACCGCGTTTCAGGCGCCGTATTGCACAGCGGTCGAAGTCGAGGTGCTGACGCTATGAGTGAAAAAACTCAGCGCCCGACCTTGCTGCCCGCCAACAGCTCGGCCCTCGAACGCGGACTGGATCTGGGCTTCGGCACCTTGCTTGATCGCATCGCACCGCCGTTCCCGGAACTGATGAACCCTAGCGAAACGCCGGTGGCCTTCCTGCCTTATCTGGCTGCCGATCGTGGCGTCGCCGAATGGAGCACTGATGCGCCGGTGGCGGAGAAGCGCCTCACCGTCGAACTGGCCTGGCCCACCGCGCGCCAGGCCGGCACTCGCAAGGCACTGGAAAACGCCGCCAAGGGTTTGCAATTAAGACCCGAGATCCGCGCCTGGTACGAGCAAACACCGTCCGGCGCGCCGTACAGCTTTTCCGTGCGTGCCTTCAGCGAACAACCCTATAGCGAAGAAATCGATGCACGTCTCGACCGACGTCTGGCCGATGCCAAAAGCGAGCGGGACATTCTTTCGGTGTCGGTGGGCTTGAGCGCGTTCGGCAATCACGTCATCGGCGCCGCTACGTTCTGCGGCGAACTGACCACCGTTTATCCGGTGTTCATCGAAGGGCTTGAAACCTCGGGAGAGGCGTTCATGGCTGCCGGCATGTACACCGTCGAAACATCCACTATCTATCCTCAGGGGGCCTGAATGGCTGACTATTACACCCTGCTCACCAACGCAGGGATTGCCTACGAAACGGCGTGCAAGGCCGCGGGTACGCCGATCAAGCTGACGCAGATTTCCGTCGGCGACGGCAACGGCGCGGTCTACAACCCGGCCGCCACCGCGACCGCACTGAAACGCGAAGTCTGGCGCGGGCCACTCAATGCACTGTTCCAGGATGAGAAAAACCCGAGCTGGCTGCTTGCGGAAGTGACCATTCCGCCGGATGTTGGCGGTTGGTATGTGCGGGAAGCAGGGCTGTGGACTGACACCGGGATTCTTTACGCCATCGTCAAATATCCGGAGTCGTTCAAACCGGTTCTCGCCACCTCGGGTTCGGGTAAAGAGTTCTACATTCGTTCGATTTTCGAGACGAGTAATGCGTCGCTGGTGACGTTGTTGATTGATGACACGGTGGTCAAGGCCACACGTGCCTGGGTCACGGATTATGTGGCGGCTGAGTTGGCGAAGCTTGATGCCAAGCAGTCGGTACGAGCGGCGACCACGGCAAATATTGTCTTATCGGGCGCTCAGACTATTGATGGTCGAGCATTAGTGGCCGGTGACCGATGCCTTGTTAAAAATCAGACACTTTCGACGGCGAATGGTCTATATGTTGTCGATAACGGGGCGTGGTCAAGAGCAGCGGATGCCAATAGCGATACCAAAGTAACGCCAAATATTGTGGTCGTTGTTGAAGAGGGACTATTGCAGGCTGACACAATGTGGCAGCTAATTACGGATGGACCTATTACATTGGGTGCAACCGCGCTGACCTTTCAGAATATAACGAATGGATTCGCGCGTTTACTCTCTCCGGGTTTCGCTGGGAATCCTACTGCGCCGACAGCCGTACAGTTTGATAGTTCCACCCGCTTAGCAACGACCGAATTTGTAAAGAATTCATTAGGTAATTACAGTAACGTCAGTATTTTTACATCTTCTACAAGTTTGACAGCAATACACTTCGGCAGAGTGTTACTTCTGAATGCTGCAGCCCCGGTGAGAATTTCACTTCCGCCCTCCCTAAGCGGAGTAACTGGTTCCACTATTATTTTACGAAATGTCGGGAGCGCTCCTGCAACGATAGTTACTTCTGGCAGCGATCAGATAGCGACCATCGCTACCAATCCTTTGCCGGCAATTGTTATCCAGCCAGGTTCATCTCTTGACTTGGTTCTCCAAGGGATAAGCTATTACGCTTCAGGTACTGCAGCATTGAAGTTTAGCTCTGAGCTCGCTTTCAATACGGCTGAAACTGGTTTCGCCAAGCAACCCTCAGGAATGATCGAACAGTGGGGGACGGGGGTAACGGATGCCGACGGTTACGTCTATATTACATTTCCAGTAGCTTTTCCGACCGCAATGCGAAATATATCGATATTGCATGTTGGCTCTCTCTCGGTTATGACCTGTTTAGTGGTTGGAACTTCAAAGACAACGGGCTGTACTGTTCGTCTACAGTTAGATGCTAGGGTTACTTCCGCATCGTGGATGATCCAGTGGCGGGCATTAGGAGTGTAATATGATCGAAGCTATTCTGTTTAGTCCAAGTACCTGTGGTGCATATTGGCCGAATGTTAATAGTCAGGATATTCCTGGTGACGTAATACCGTATCCATTGCGAGATTGGGAGTCGTTGCTTAAAACCCTCGCGCAAAGCCCTAAGAGACTAGTGGCAGGTATAGATGGTTTGCCAGTCTTGATTGATCCTCCTCAGCGTAATAACGAACAATTGATGGCTGCTGAGAGAGTCTGGCGAGATCACGAACTTTCTTCGACAGATGCAATGGTTGCAAGGCATCGGGATGAACTTGAAAGTGGGTTAAGTACGACGCTCACAGTAGATCAATACCTGGAACTGCAACTCTATCGCCGCCACTTGCGCGACTGGCCTCAGGGAGATGAGTTTCCCTTGATAGAACACCGTCCTGAGACGCCGGGCTGGCTTCTATTAGAGGTTCAATAAACACCCCGCACTTCTCGGGGCGTTTTCTTATCCGCTCAAAACACTCAACACCCGCCAAGCCCCTCCCTCAGAGGGGCTTTCCCGTTTATGGAGAAACGAAAAATGGCAACCCGCCAAACCTACACCGTGCTCGTTCCATTCCCCACCGGCGGTGGGCACTGGTCGAGCGTTGGTCAAGAACTCGATCTGCTCGATGTCGAGGCCAGTGCCTTGCACTTTGCCGGTCGACTTGAGCCGAAAACCCCTATCACCCAGGCCAAAAAGGCCGCTGCCAAGAAGGCTGACTGAACATGGCTGAGGTTCTGAACTTCGAGCACAACGGCATTACCGTCAATGCAACCGAATCCCCCGAGGCCATGGGTGGCCTGGGAGACAACGTCATCGGGCTGGTAGGCACTGCGCCGAAAGCCGATCCGCTGATTCCGCGAAACGCGCCGTTTCGCATCAACAGCTTCACCACCCATGCGCTGCTCGATCCGACCGGGTCGGAAGAGGGCACGCTGTACCACGCGGTCTACCAGATCCTCAAAGTGGTCAAGGTGCCGGTGTACGTAGTCATCGTCGAGGCAGGCGCAACTCCGGCCGACACGGTCAACAATGTGATCGGCGGTGTCGAGCCGGCCACTGGCCGCAAGCTCGGTCTGGCGGCGCTGGGCAGTGTCCCGGAAGACCTGACCATCATCGGTGCGCCGGGCTTCACCGGCAGCAAAGCGGTGGCCGGTGAGTTCGCCGCGTTCGGCAAGCGCATCAAGGCCCGTGTGGTGCTGGACGGCAAGGATGTCTCGGTGGCCGATCAGGTGCTGTACAGCCAGGAACTCGGCGGCGCCGAGCTCGGTTTCGACCGTTGCCTGGTGGTGCACAACATGCCCGCCGTGTATTCGAAAGCAGCGAAGAAAAACGTTTTCCTGTCGCCTTCCAGTCTGGCGATTGCCGCGCTGGCCAAGGTCAAGCAATGGGAGAGCCCGGGCAACCAGGTGACCTTCGCCGAAGACGTTTCGCGGGTCGTCGAGTACAACATCCTCGACACGTCCACCGAAGGCGATCTGCTCAACCGTTACGGCGTCAGCTACTACGCCCGCACCGTGCTTGGCGGCTTCTCGCTGCTGGGCAACCGCTCGATCACCGGCAAGTTCATCAGCTACGTCGGCCTCGAAGATGCGATCAGCCGCAAGCTGGTCAAGGCCGGCCAGAAAGCCATGGCCAAGAACCTCACCAAATCCTTCATGGATCAGGAGGTGAAGCGCATCAACGACTGGCTGCAGACCCTGGTCGCCGACGAAACCATTCCCGGCGGCAGCGTGTATCTGCACCCGGAACTCAACAGCGTCGAGAAGTACAAGAACGGCACCTGGTACGTGGTCATCGACTACGGCCGCTACGCGCCGAACGAACACATGGTTTATCAACTCAACGCCCGCGATGAAATCATCGAGCAGTTCCTGGAGGACGTTCTCTAATGTTTACCAACCGCGTAAGACAGGCCATCGCGGCCACCCTGCAAGGCCTGCCGTTGTCGGCGACCGTTGAAGAATTCACCCCGCCGAAAATCGAATTCGACATGGAAGAGATGCGCGGCGGGCGCTTCATCGTCGAAGAAATGGCCAAGGGCGGCAAAGCGCTCGGCGCCAAGCTGACCCTGCAAGGCCTCGGCGCCGAGGTGCTGCTGGCGCTGGGCGTGAAGCTCGGCGACGACATCCTGCTGAACGTGCGTGAAGCCGGTCAGGATCAGGACGGCAACACCTGGTTCACCTACCACACCGTCGGCGGCCAGTTGAAATCCCTTGAGGAAACCGCAGTGAAAATGGGCGAGAAGCCCAAGACCAACCTGGAACTGTCCTGCCGCACCTACAACCGCCTGGAAAACGGCGTGCCGGTGATCGACATCGACGTGCGCACGCAGAAGTTCGTGCTCAACGGCGTCGACATCCTTGGTGATGCACGGCGCGCGGTGTTGATGCCGTAAACCCCGCTTTACCGGCAAATCACAAAACCCTGTGGGAGCGAGCCTGCTCGCGAAAGCGGTCGTTCAGGTACATCAATGTCGAATGTGCCAAAGCCTTCGCGAGCAGGCTCGCTCCCACAGTGGATCTAAACGAATCACCAAGGAATTCATACATGCCGTGGATGCCACCCCAACACGAACTGCTGTCGCCAATCACCGGCGACGACGGTTCGCAGATCGAAACGATCCAGCTCAAACCGCTGCTCTACGCCGCACAGAAAGAAGCGCTGGAACGCGCCGGCGATGACGAAGACGATCAGTTCTTCGAGCTGGCGCTGCTCGCCACCGGCCTGTCGGTCAAGGAACTCGATCAGCTCAAGCGCCCGGACTACGTGAGCATCGCTCAGTACGTCCATGAGATGTCGACCCGGCCGAGTTCGTACTTTCTCGACCAGATCGAGGACGCGGAGAAATCCAACGATCCCGACCAGGTGCAATTGCTGCAGCCGCTCGCCGTAACCGGCCGCACCGTCGACTCGCTGAGCCTGGAAATGCCCGTGCTGCGCGCAACCAAAGTGATGAAGAAACTGAAAACGGCCAAGGAACGCGCCGAATTCATCACTGCCCACTGCACGGGCCTGATGATCCCCGATCTGGCCCAGCTGACCGTCCCCGACTGGACGCAATTGCAGGTGCGCATCGACGATTTTTTAAACCAGCCGGCGGCCTACTTTCGGAACGCGACATCGAAGTAATCCTCGATATCGTCCCGCTCATTTACCCGGTAAGTGAAGCGGAGATTCTGGAATGGGACGCCGAAAAGGCGTTGCGCCGCTACGACATAGCGATCACTCGCCTTGGCGTGAAACAGGAGTAGAGCGGCATGGCAGAGAGCAAATATGCGCTCACGTACGCCGGTGAGAGCGGCAATGCAACGGACGGATTTTCGTTGCCCGACAACCTCGGCAAACCGCTGCAGGATTTGAATGTGACGCTCGCGTTGGCAAGCGTGGATATTCGTTTGCTGACCCAGGAACAGATCAGGCTTCGCGAGTTGTTGGCAAGCCAGCAATCGCTATTCAAGGCCGGCGCTGCACCGGTCGCGAAGAGCGAACCAAAGTCAAAACTCAACGCCGGGATCGAGCAGCGTCCGCCGCCGAAGCTGATGCAGCCGGCGATGGCCAACGAGACTGCGCTGGTTGAACTCAATCAGTTGCTCAAGATGAGCAACGACCAGCTGCAAACGCATTCACAAAGCACTCTGGAACTCGCCAGCGAGAAACAGGTGGCGGCCAGTGGTGCCACCAACGCTGACCTGTTGCAAGTTCAAGTCGCCGCAGCACGATCCGGTATTGCCGATGGCGCCAAGGGTGAGCAACGGGCGAACGAGCTGAAGTGGTTCTCCCGTGATGCCGCGATCAACGCAGCGGCGTTCAGGATGGACGTCAAAACGGCTGGCGAGATGTTGGCGGCCTGGCGTTCATCGCTGAAGCTGGATCGCTATCAGAGCCAGGATCTGGCCGATGCAACGAGCTATCTCGGCAACAGTGGCCTGGATGCCAAGGCCGCCGACATCGGTTCGGTCGTGCAACGTTCCGGCGAGGCTGCAATTACTGCCGGTATGACTCCGGAACAAGCGGCCGCGTTTGCGGCGGCACTGCTCAACAGTGGCGCAGACAAGGAGGGCGCCAGCGCCGCGTTGAAGGGTGTTACTTCGCTGCTGGCGAAGGGCGCAGATGTATCGACCGAGCAACGTACGGCTCTGAGCCAGTTAGGGTTGAATCCCGAATCGTTGGCAGGAGAGATGCGCAAGGACGCTCCCGCTGCCATCAACTCGGTGCTTGCTGCACTCAATAAACAACCGCTGCAAGAACGGGCAACACTGACGAAGACGCTGTTTGGCGAAAACGACGTCAGAGTTCTTGAACTGCTGAAGAAACCAGAGGATGTAAAAAACGCATTCTCCCAAGTGGCCGACAAGCGCCAATACGCGACATCGGAACTGGGCGCCGATTCGGGGGCAGCCGCGAAATCCGCCGAAGTATTTGGCAATACGTCGCAAGGGCGCTGGAATGCGCTCGATGCGAGTCTGACCCGGATGACCACCGCATTCGGCACGGCATTGGCGCCGTTGGCCGATGGTGCCGCAGTGGTGCTCACCGCGCTGGCCAATGGCGTGAGTACTGCGGCGCAGGCTTTCCCGGCCCTTACTGCAGGATTGGTTCTGCTTGGTGCCGCTGCTCTTCCTTTTGTTGGAGGGGCGCTGAAAACCGGCGTTGCGTCAGTCATCGACACCGTTTCCGCGAAGCTGTTGCGTCTGGCGACGACGCGATTGCCCCCCGATATTGCTGATGCCATCGTCGGTGACGATGTCTCTGATGGCGGGCGGAAAAACAAACGAGCGGGTCGTCGACCGGGTCGACGCACGCCGGCCAGAACATCGACGCGCACGACAGTTCCACGCGCCAGTGGGAGCAGTCGTTTGGGGGGGCTCACGGCCAAGGTCGCGCCTCTGTTTGATGACATCAAAATGGGCTTCAAACTGTTCACCGATGGCTTGGGCAACAGCGAGATGGTATCGCGACTCAAAGGCGCCGTTGCCAAGCTTATGCCCTTGGTCGAAAGCGTTGGCGCCAAGGTCATGCCAAAAATCGCCCAAGCGCTGCCGGCGGTAAAACTGGGAGCGCCGCTGGCCATTGCGCACGCGGCCTATACCGGACTGAAAGGTTGGCGCGAAGGCGATGACCAAGCGGTCAAAGGTGCCGCCGGCGAGCTGGCCGGCACTGCCATTGGCGCCACGATCGGTACTTTCATTGCGCCCGGTATTGGGACATTCCTCGGTGGGACTCTGGGCGGAATACTCGGTTCTTACGTCGGTGAACAATGGGGCAAGCCTGCCGAGGACAAACTCGCGCCTCCCGCGCAAGTGGCCAAGGACCTGAGCAACGCTCAGACGCAAAACCAGCAGATCACCTATGCGCCGTCGATTCAGATCAGCGGCAGCGAAATCGCCAGCTCGGAAAAAGTCGGCGCGGTGATCTCTCAAGTGATGCAAAACCATTTCAGTACTCAGTTCATGTCGACAATGAGTACCAACCCCCTCGCCACCCGCCGCGACGCAGCCCTGACCGATGGAGTCGCCTGATGAAACAACAAATGGCACTGGGCAATTTCATCTTCGGCCTGTCGCGCAACTTTGCGTACCACCAGTTGCTGCGCAAGTCTGACGGCGGCTGGACCGAGATACAGATCCTCACCAGCAAACCCAAGTCCAGCCAGACCGGACAGAAACCGGAAACCCTGACCATTACCGGCAAGTCGATGTACGCCGTGGCCATGGATCGACTCGATGAGTTGCGTGCGCTACAGGCGCTGCGTACCCCGCTGCCGTTGATTGATGGCGTCGGTCGCAACTGGGGGTTGTGGCGGATCAATTCGGTTCAGGAAACACAGGGGCAGATCATCGATGACGGCACGGCGATGGTAGTCGATTGGGTCATCGAACTGGCGGAGTTCAACAATGCGTAAAGCACGAAGCGTGGCCGGTGATTCGGTGAATCTGCTGCTCTACCGCGAAACCGGGCGCAGTGATGACGCTGCCGAAGAAGCGCTGTGGAAGCTCAACCCGACCCTGGCCGAACACGGGCCGATTCTGCCCGCTGGCGTGTGGATCGTGCTGCCGGAACTGGATGTGAAACCCGCCGTGGTCAAAGCAGTAACGGCCTGGGATTAAGGAGGTGACATGGCACTGGGATTTACGCCCGCGGTAAATATCTACGGGGCCAACGCGGCCTTGCTCAATCAACGCCTGATCAGTTGGGAGCACATCGATGCCGCTGGATTCGAGTCCGATCAACTGACGCTGACCATCGATCTCGAGGGCCTTGAAGGGCTGCCGAGTCTGGGTGGAAAAATTGGCCTGCAAGTCGGTTATCGAGAAAACGCAATGGTCGATAAAGGCCAGTTCAAAGTGACGCGTCTGACGCCGACGCTGTTTCCGTTTCGCCTCACCCTGGTGGCCACTGCGGCGCCATTCAGCAAGGATGATGAAACCGGCTTCAAGCAGCGCCGCACCGCCAGTCATGGGCCAACGACGCTGGGTGGATTATTTCGCAAGCTGGTGGAGTCGCACGGTTTTTCGCCACGGGTTGCGCCGGAGATTTCGTTGATCCGCATCGAGCACATCGACCAGTCCAACGAAACTGATATGGGTTTCGTCACGCGGCTGGCGAAAAAATACAACGTCGTCGCCAAGCCGTATGGCGATGTCTATGTGCTGGCGCGGCCCGGGCAGACCAAGTCTTTGTCGGGGCAGATTCTGCCGGACGTGACGCTGTCGGTTACCCACAACAATCGCCCCGGTGATCACGCATTCATCAGCGCCACGCTGGAAGAATCGGCCCGCGAGCAGGCCAAGGGCTGCAAGACCTGTTTCTGGGATGCGGCGGCCGGGGTGTTGCGTTGGGTCGAGACGGGCGTAGCGCCGTTCAAGACGCTGCGCCAGAAGCAGCCCAGCGAAGCGGATGCCATCGCAGTAGGCGAGGGCGAAGTACGCAAGATGTTGCGCCACAAGTACAAAGTGAAAATCACCTGCCCGGGCGATCCACGCCTGGCGGCCGAAGGTCTGCTGTTGCTCGATGAGAGCTGGCCGGACTTCATGCGCGGACGCTGGTCGATCGACAAGGTCACCGCCAGCGGCAGTCGCGAGAACAGCTATCGCTGCCTGATTGATGCGTCGTGCCTGGATCCGAAGGCGGAACAGTAATCCTGAACCGAGTGCTTATTCCTGTGGGAGCGAGCCTGCTCGCGAAAGGGGCGTCAGCTTCAGCATCGATGTGACTGATCGACCGCTTTCGCGAGCAGGCTCGCTCCCACAGGGACTGCGGCGTTCACTGTAATTTCTCTTACTTCGGAACACCCCCATGAAGATCACCCCGATCCTCACGCAATTGCGTGGGCAATGCCCTGGGCTTGCCAATCATATTTCGGTGGGTGTCGATCTGGCGTTGCTGCAAAGCAACACCGATCTGCCAACACCTTCGGCCCACGTGCTGCCAATCGCCGATCTGGCCAGCAACAGCACCACCCAAAACCTCACCACCCAACCAATCCGCGACCGCTTTGAAATCGTCCTGGCCCTTGACGCTACCGACGCGACAAAAGCGCTGGATGGGTTGCACGACCTGCGCGCTGAACTGTGGCGCGCGCTGGTGGGGTTCAAGCCCGATGCCGACTACAGCGCCATCGCCTACGACGGCGGCGAGATGGTCTCGATCAACAGCAGCCGTGCCTTCTATCGGCTGCGTTTTTATGCCGAGTTCCAGCTCGGCCGCAATCTGCCAAGTCAGCCTGCGGAGAGTTGGCACGAGCGCGAACTGGACGCTTTGTCGTCCTTTACCGGGATGACGGTGCGGGTCGATGCGATCGATCCGGCTGACCCCAACCTGCACCGCCCGGGTCCGGATGGCCGGGTGGAAATGACTTTCTCTGGAGACGTAAACCCATGAGCAACCGCATCACCGTAGTGCCGGCCGCTGGCCGTGTCGTACCTGACCCGGAGGCGGGCGACCTGTTGCCGGCTGCAGGCCGTGAAGTGCTGGACAGCGCCTGGTGGCGCCGGCGTCTGGCCGACGGCGATATCACACTCAAAACCGCAAAAGCGGCTAAACCACAGGGAGCCAAATAATGGCGATCGGATTCAGCAACATCCCGGCGGACATTCGTGTGCCGCTGTTCTATGCCGAAATGGACAACTCGGCCGCCAACAGCGCGACCTCGGCCATGCGCCGTTTGATCGTCGCCCAGGTCAACGACAATATTGCCCCGAGTGAAGTCGGCAAACTGGTGCTGGTTTCCAGCGTGGCGCTGGCGAAAAGCATCGGCGGCCAAGGCTCGATGCTCGCCTCGATGTACGAGACCTTCCGCAAGGCCGACCCGATCGGCGAGATCTGGTGCCTGCCGCTGCACAACACTGAAGGCGCAATCGCCAAGGGTGCGCTGACCCTGACCGGCACTGCGACTCAGGCGGGCATGCTCAACCTGTATGTCGGCGGCGTGCGCGTGCAGGCCACCGTGGTCAATGGCGCCACCGCCGCGCAAGCGGCCACCGCACTGGCGCAGAAAATCAACGCCACTGCCGACCTGCCAGTCAGCGCTGCCGCTGCGGAAGGTGTGGTCACCCTGAACGCCAAATGGACCGGCGACAGCGGCAACGACATCAGCCTGCAATTCAATCGCCTGGGCAAGAGCAACGGCGAAGAAACCCCGGCTGGCCTGACCAGCGCAATCACCGCCATGACCGGCGGCGCCGGTGTGCCGGATCAGATCGCCGCCGTCGCGGCTCTAGGCGATGAGCCATTCGAATTCATCGCCTTGCCGTGGTCCGATCTGGCGACCCTCAATACCTGGCAAGCGGTCATGGATGACAGCACCGGTCGCTGGTCGTGGGCCAAGCAACTGTTCGGTCACGTCTACAGCGCCAAGCGCGGCACCGTTGGCACTCTGGTCGCCGCAGGCCAGGCCCGCAACGATCAGCACATGACCATTCAGGCGCTGGAGCCGGGCGTACCGCAACCGTTCTGGGTGCAGGCCGCCGCGCTGGCTGCGCGCACGGCGGTGTTCATCTCCGCCGACGCCAGTCGTCCGACGCAAAGCGGCAGTCTGCCGGGCGTTGACCCGGCGCCGGCAAGCGAGCGCTTCACCCTGACCGAGCGTCAGTCGCTGCTCAACTACGGCATCGCCACCGCCTACTACGAGGGCGGTTACGTGCGCATCCAGCGCTCGATCACCACCTACCAGAAGAACGCCTACGGCCAGGCCGACAACTCCTATCTGGACAGCGAAACCATGCACCAGTCGGCGTTCATCGTGCGTCGTCTGCAAAGCGTGATCACCAGCAAATACGGCCGCCACAAACTGGCCTCCGACGGCACCCGTTTCGGCGCCGGCCAACCGATCGTCACGCCAGCGACCATTCGCGGCGAACTGATCGCGCAGTACGCCAAGCTCGAACTCGAAGGCCATGTGGAGAACGCCGAGCTGTTCGCCGAGCACCTGATCGTCGAGCGCGACGTGCAGGACCCGAGCCGCGTGAACGTGCTGTTCCCGCCGGATTACATCAACGGCCTGCGCGTGTTCGCACTGCTCAACCAGTTCCGTCTGCAGTACGACGACGCGGCCTGATCCGCGCAGTCGGCGTTAAGCATGCAGCCCACCTCGCGTGGGCTTTTTATTTGAAGGGAGAAACACCATGGGTCAACTGATTGCAGGCACCTGCTACGTCAAGGTCGACGGCGCACAACTGACCATCAATGGCGGCTGCGAAGCGCCGCTGATGGCCGTCAAACGTGAAACCGTCGTGCCCGGTTTCTACAAGGAAACCGACATCGCGCCGTCGTTCAAAGTGACCGCGCTGCACACCGCCGACTTCCCGCTGAAGAAGCTGATCGAAGGCACCGATATCACGGTCACCTGCGAGTTCAGCAACGGCAAAGTCTACGTGCTGGCCGGCGCCTATCTGGTCGAGGAGCCAGTCTCCAAGGGCGACGACGCCACCATCGAACTGAAATTCGAAGGCATCAAGGGGACCTGGCAATGAGCGCCGCCGTGAAGCTTCAAGTAGCAATCGAAGCCCACGGCGAGCCTCTGACCGAACTCGTTCTGCGCCGTCCGACGGTGCAGGAAGTGCGAGCGATCAAGGCGCTGCCGTACAAGATCGACAAGAGCGAAGAAGTCAGCCTCGACATGGACGTGGCGGCCAAATACATCGCCGTATGCGCCGGCATCCCGCCGTCGTCGGTCAACCAGCTCGATCTGGCTGACCTCAATGCGCTGAGCTGGGCCGTCGCGAGTTTTTTCATGAGTGCGGCGTCGGCGCCATCACCGACCTGATCGCCGTCGCCTATGACCTGGCCTGGTTCTGGAAGGTTGACCCCGAACAGATGATGGCCAGGCCACTGGATGTGCTCCGCGAATCGCTGGAGCACGCGCAACGGATCAATGCGATGCAGCAGGTGCAGTGATGGCAGACGAAGAGAAGAAAACCCCGAAACCGGTGCTGATCACCGGCATCGATGAACTCTCGCCCAAACTGGGCGCCCTGCGCATGAAGGTTGAGAGTTTTAAAAACAATCTCGAGCAGACCGGCCTCGGCAAACTGGACATCAGTGGTCTGTTCAACGGCGGCAGCGTGATCACGCCGTTTGTAGACGGCATCAAATCGGCCGCAGCGTTCCAGGGAAAATTGAGCGAAGTCAGCGACACGGCGAAAACCGTCGACCTGCCCGCCGCGCCGACGGCAGCAACGCAGAACATGAACGTGTTCAGTGCGTCGATGCAGAAGGTTTCGGCGGCGGTGGACGCTGCGCTGGTGCCGGCGGTGGGGGCGTTGGTGGTCGGACTGGAGCCGATGCTGACGCAGGTCGGCAGCCTGCTCGCCGACAATCCGAAACTGGTCGAGGGCCTGGCGGCGGGGGCGATTGCCTTCTCCGCCATGCAAACCGCGGTCACCGGTATGACCCAGGTGATGGACGTCATGAGCATGGTGCTCAAGACCAACCCGATCATGCTGATCGCCATGGGCATTGCCGTGGCGGCCGGTTTGATCGTGGCCAACTGGACACCGATCAGCGCGTTTTTCACAGGGATGTGGGAAGGCGTGAAAAACATCGGTGCGAGTGCGATGGCGACGTTGCGCTCGGTACTAGACTGGCGACCGCTGGCGGCACTGGCTGCGCTGTGGGAACCGGTCACGGGATTTTTCTCGGCTATCTGGGACAAGGTCACGGTCGTGACGGCGCCAGTGATCGACTTCTTCAAGTCGGTTTTCGCGTGGTCGCCTGCGGGGATGATCATCGAAAACTGGGGGCCGCTGACCGGTTTGTTCTCGGCGATCTGGGAATTGCTCGAGGCCTTGAGTGTGCCGGTGATGGCGTTTCTCAGAAACCTGTTCGATTTCTCGCCGATGCAGATGATTACCGATGCGTGGGGTGGTGTCGTGACGTTCTTCGAACCGATGTTCACCACGCTGCAATCGGCCGTACAAAGCACCCGGGATATCCTGTGCACGCTGTTCGATTTTTTCCCGATGGAAATGCTCACCAGCGCCTGGGGTGGAGTTGTCGGGTTCTTCGAACCGATCTGGATGGCGCTGCAAACGTCTGTGCAGCGAGTCAGGGGCTTTTTCACCAGCCTGTTCGAGTGGTCACCGCTGGAGCAGATTGCCCAGTATTGGCAGCCGATCGGTGAGGTCTTTTCGGCGCTCTGGGGCGTTGTGTTGGCGCTGTCCGCGCCGGTCGTGGACTTTCTGCACAGTCTGTTCGAATGGAAACCGCTGGATCAGATCATCGAGAGTTGGGGGCCGATCACCGAGTGGTTCGGCGAGTTGTGGCAAAAGCTGCAAACCGTCATCGCGCCGATCAAGGAGTTGTTCGACGGTGGCTTCGCCGGACTGATCGCCAAGGTCACCGGCAAGGTTGAAACTCTCACTGAAGCACAACGCCAAACCAATGCCGAAGGCAAAGGCGAACTGGCGCCGGCGTTCTTCGCTGCCAGTCCGGCGCCTGCTGGCAACGGCACACTGCAAAGCGGTTCGTTGCCACAAACCTCCAGCGCGCTGATCCAGCAAAGCGCCGCCAACAACCGCACGCAGCTCGAAGGCGGGCTGACGGTGCGCTTCGAAAATGCGCCGGCCGGCCTGCGCACCGAACAACCGCAAACCAATCAACCTGGCCTGGCCGTGTCTTCACGCATCGGCTATCGCTCACTGTCGATGGGAGGTTCCCAATGAACTGGCGTGATCGTTTATTGCCGGCATCCTTTCGCGGTGTCGGTTTCTGGATCGACCAGGCGAAAACCCCGGTCGGGCGCAAAGGGCAGTTGCATGAATACCCGCAACGCGACCTGCCGTTTTTCGAGGACCTCGGCCAGCAGGCCAAGACCCACGATCTGACCGCGTTCATCATCGGCCCCGATTGCCTCGAGCAGCGCGACAAGTTGCTCAAGGCGCTGGAGCAGGGCCGTGGCGAACTGGTGCATCCGTGGCTCGGACGCCTGCAAGTCAAAGTCGGCGAATGCGACATGACCCACACCCGCCAGGACGGTGGGTTGGTGACGTTCGCCTTGAAGTTCTATCCCGACCAACCCCTGCCGTTTCCGACAGCCACGGTCAGCACGCAGAAAGTGCTGCTGGCCAAAGCCGACGGTCTGCTGGGTTCAGCGGTGGCGCGTTTCGAACAGGCGATGACTTTGATCAAGGCTGCGCGGATCGGCATCACCAACCTGCGCAACAGCCTCACCGGGGTTTACGAGGTGATCAAGGAGCAACTGAAACCTTTGATCGAGCAGTACCGCCAGATCACTGAGCTGGTCAAGGCCGTGAAGGAGCTGCCCAAGGAAGTGGCGGCGGAATTCAAGGGTTTGCTCGGCGATATCAAGGAGCTGAAAGCGTTCGCCAAGGAAGGCTACCGTGGCGTGATAGCCGACGTGTCGCAGCAACTCGAAGCGATTCGCAAGGCTGATGCGCCAAAGATCACCACGGGCAGAGACACCAATGCCGCAGCGCAGGCGATGGCGGATCTGGTGCAGGACACGATGCTGGTCAAAGTGGCGCAGTGGGTGGCGTCGATGCCGGTGGCGACCACGCCGGTGAAGCTGGCGTCGACACCGTCGGTGGCTCAACAGTCGACGTCGCCGGTGAGTCGTCAGGAAGTTCCCGTCAGCGATGACATGCAAGCGCTGCGCACAGCGGTGACTGCAGCGATCGACCCGATGCTGGCGAAAGCCGGACCTGCGCACTTCCAGGCCATCAACGATGTAAAGGAAGCGCTCGTGGCTCATCTCAAAGCGGTGGCGTCCTCCGGCGTGCGTCAAGTCAGCAAATCGTTTCAGGAAAGCTTTCCGGCAGTGGTCGTGGCCTACAAACAGTTTGGCGACGCCACGCGGGTCGAAGAAGTGACTCAGCGTAACGCGATTACCCATCCCGGTTTCTCGCCCAACGATGTGAAAGTCTCGCGGGAGTGACGCCATGAACGAGATGGACAATCACGTCACGCTGACAGTCAACAACATGGAATACGGCGGCTGGAAAAGCGTCGAAATCACCGCCGATCTCGAGCGCCAGTTCCGCACCTTCAAGCTCGACATCACCTGGCAATGGCCAGGGCAGGCCGTAGACCAAAGGATCAAACCCGGCGACCCCTGCGAGGTAAAAATCGGCAAGGACCTGGTGCTCACCGGTTACGTGTTCAAAGCACCGATCCGCTATGACGGGCGGCAGATCAGCCTGACCATCGAAGGCAGTTCCAAGACCCAGGATCTGGTCGATTGCGCCGCTCGCAACCTGCCCAGCCAATGGCAGCAACAACCCTTGCTGACTATCGTCCGCGATCTGGCGAGCGAATATGGGCTGTCAGTGGTCAACGAGATCAGCGAAACCACACGCCTGGCCAAACACACCATCGTGCCGGGTGAAACGGCATTCCAGTCGATCGACCGATTGCTCTCGCTGCTGCGGGTGTTTTCCACCGACAACGAGCTGGGCCAGTTGGTGCTGGCCAAACCCGGCAGCGGCGGCCGCGCCAGCGATGCGCTGGAGCTGGGCAAGAACATCCTGTCGGCCAGTGCGGCGATGGATTTCAGCCAGGTGTTCTCCGAGTACCGGGTGATCGGCCAGCAAAAAGGCTCGGATGCGAAAAGCGGCGCGGCGGTCAGCGAAGTCGAGTCGACAGCGGCCGATCTGAGTTTCAAACGGCGGCGCACCACGGTGATCAATGAAGGCACGCAACTGACCTTTGAGTTGGCGCAGCAGCGTGCTCTATGGGAAAGCGCGACCCGCATGGGCCGCGCACAGACCACCACCTATCAGGTGCAGGGCTGGCGGCAGAGCAATGGCGATTTGTGGCGCCATAACACGCTGGTCAAGGTCAAGGATCCGGTGCTCGATTTCGATGGCGACATGCTGATCTCCAAGGTCACTTATTCGCTGTCGGCGCAGGGTTCGGTGACCACGTTGCAAGTTGCCCCGCCGCATACCTTTGATCCTGATCCGACTCCCCCGAAGCAAACCCAGGCCTGACGCAGGATCCTGCTGGCGACAATGGCCCCTGTGGGAGCGGGCTTGCCCGCGATAGCGGTCGTGACAACAAATACATTTTTTCCCTGACACACCGCCATCGCGGGCAAGCCCGCTCCCACAGGGTTTGTGTCGACAAAGTCTAAGGAAACCCATGAGCCTACTGATACGCCTGCTGGCGCGCGGCACTGTCGTGCTCGCCAATTCGGCAACCAAGCTGCAATCGCTGCAAATGCGCCTCACGGCCGGTGAAATCAACGACGACCTCGAACACTTCGAACCCTATGGTTTCACCAGCCATCCGCTCGCCGGTGCTGAAGGGGTCGTCACCTTCATCGGCGGCGACCGTTCCCATGCCATCGCCCTGGTCATCGCCGACCGCCGCTATCGCCTGCAAGCACTCGCTGCCGGTGAAGTGGCGATCTACACCGACGAGGGCGACAGGATTCACTTCAAGCGCGGGCGGATCATCGACATCGAAACCGCCACGCTGAACATCCGCGCCAGCAGCGCGGTGAACTTCGACACACCGGTGATCAACCAGACCGGCAAGATCGTCTCCACCGGTGATCAACTGGCCGGCGGCATCAGCCAGATCAAACACGTGCATGTTGGCGTCCAGGCCGGTAACGGTCAGACCGGCGCGCCGGCAGGAGGTCAGTGATGTTCATCAGCCAGAACCTCCATGCCGCACTGACCCGCGCGGTGCTGATCAGCCTGTTCACCTGGCGTCGCGCCGCCGATGACGACGCCCTCGATGACGAGGAGCGCTTCGGCTGGTGGGGCGACAGTTTTCCCACGGTTGCCGACGATCGCATCGGCTCGCGGCTGTGGCTGCTGCGCCGGGTCAAGCTGACCCGACAAACGCAGATGGACGCCGAGTTCTATGCCCGCGAAGCCCTGCAATGGCTGCTCGACGACGGCCACTGCAGCGCCATCGACATCATCAGCGAACGCCTCGACGCCCAGCGCCTGAACCTGCGCACGGTCCTGACCCTGGCCGACGGCGAACGTCTGGACATCAACCCCGATAACAGTTGGCAGGTGATCTATGCCGTTTGAAACCCCTTCGCTGCCTGTGCTGATCAAGCGCACCCAAAGCGACCTGGCCGGCGATTCGCTGCGCCAGTCCGATGCGCAAGTGCTCGCCCGCACCCTCGGCGGCGCCGCTTATGGCCTGTACGGTTATCTAGACTGGATTGCCCAACAGATCCTGCCCGACAAGGCCGATGAATCGACGCTGGAACGCATCGCCGCGCTGCGCCTGAATCAGCCGCGCAAAGCTGCGCAAGTGGCTACCGGCAGCGTCAGTTTCAGCGCCAGCACCGGCGCTGTGCTGGATGTCGACACCTTGCTGCAGTCCGATGATGGACGCACCTACAAAGTCACGGCCGCGCGCATCGCCGTCAGCGGCACTAACAGCACCACGATCGCTGCGCTCGATGCCGGTAGCGTGGGTAATGCCGACGCCGGTCTGACGTTGAATCCGGTGCAACCGATTGCTGGTGTTATCGGTAATAGCTTCATCGTTCAGCCACCTGGCCTCACAGGCGGCGTCGGCACCGAAAGCCTTGAATCGCTGCGCGCCAGAGTCATTCGCTCTTATCGATTGATTCCTCACGGCGGCTCGGCGCAAGACTACGAAACCTGGGCGCTGGAGTGCCCCGGTATTACCCGTGCATGGTGTCGTGGCAACTTCCTCGGCCCTGGCACCGTCGGCGTGTTCGTCATGCGTGACGATGATCCGCAACCGATTCCCAACGAAGAGCAGTTGGCGGAAGTCGAAGCCTACATCGAACCGCTGCGACCGGTGACCGCGGACGTGAGGGTGATGGCGCCGGTACAAGTGCTGGTCAAGTACAAGTTGCGCGTTACTCCGAACACCAGTGCAGTGCGCGCGGCGGTTGAAACCCAATTGCGAGATCTGCACAACCGCGAGGCGGGGCTGGGCGATACGTTGTTGCTCAGCCACATCACCGAAGCCATCAGCAGCGCCACCGGTGAGAGCGATCACAGTCTCATCAGCCCCTCGGCCAACGTTAGCGCCCA
This sequence comes from Pseudomonas sp. Sample_21, assembly GCF_004307525.1. Lineage (NCBI taxonomy): Bacteria > Pseudomonadati > Pseudomonadota > Gammaproteobacteria > Pseudomonadales > Pseudomonadaceae > Pseudomonas > Pseudomonas sp. Sample_21. The sequence continues at coordinate 116,701 of NZ_RCNZ01000066.1, forward strand.
AAGCAATCAATTGCTGACATTCGGGGGGTGCGAATGGCTGTCCTGAGAAGTGCCAGACAATACCGGCAGCAGTTGCGCAGCCTGCTGCCCAGCGGTCCGGCCTGGGACCCGGAACGAGTGCCGGAACTCGAGCAGGTTCTTGAAGGCGTCGCTCAGGAACTGGCTCGCCTCGATGCCCGAGCAGCGGATCTGCTCAACGAGATGGATCCGGCTGGCGTCAGCGAACTTGTACCCGACTGGGAGGCAGTGATGAACCTGCCCGACCCTTGTCTTGGTGCCACTCCGCTCTATGACGATCGCCGCCTGGCTGTCCGTCGGCGGTTGCTGGCGGTGGGCAACCAGTCCGCCGCGTATTTCATTGAGGTCGCACGCACCCAAGGCTATCCAGAGGCCACGGTGACCGAATTACGGGTGCCGCGAATGGGGCGTTCGCGGTTCGGCGGCGCGCATTTCGGCACCTGGAAAGGGCAATTCATGTGGTTCCTCAACACCGGCGGCCGCTTGGCTATCGGGCGGCGTTTCGGCGCCAGTTATTGGGGCGAACGTTTCGGCATGTACCCAGGCTCGGCTCTGGAATGCCTCATTCACCGCAGTGCACCGGCGCATACCCGGGTGTACATCAATTATGACTAAGGACTGAATAAATGGATTATCCAAAAAGCGTACCCAGCGTCGGGCTGGTCGATGGCAAGTTTGTTGATGAGAACCCGGTGGCAGGCACGCCGGGATCGTTGATTCCGGCATCATGGGGCAATGCGGTAACCGAAGAAATACTCGGTGTGATCAAGGGCGGTGCGCTCAAGCCCGATGAAGCCGATGTCGGACAATTGCTGACAGCCGTGCGCAAGATCAATCAGGCCGGGCTCCTCGATTTCGCGCTCGATACCGGTACGGCCAATGCTTATGCAGCCAACTATTTGCCGGCACCTGCGACACTGGTAGACGGCATGGTGTTGCGCTTCAAGGCTTTGAATACCAATACCGGCGCCAGTACATTTTCCGTAGCCGGTTCGGTCGCCAAACCGCTGGTTGGTCTTGACCATACTCCGCTTCGCTCCGGTGAAATCGTTGCGACGGGAGATGTCTGGGTGCAATGGAACAGCTCGCTGGGCAGCGGCGCCTGGATTCTGATCGCCAGTACCGGCGTGGCCAGACAGTTGGGGGCCGACGTGGGCGATGTGAAAGCCGTCGCTACCGTAGACGCACCCAGTGGCTGGCTCAAGTGCAACGGACAGCCTGTGTTGCGTACCCAATATGCCAATCTTTTCGCAGCAATCGGCACCCGGTTCGGTGCAGGTGACGGTGCAAATACATTCAACGTGCCGGATTTGCGTGGTGAATTTGTCCGGGGTCTGGACGAGGGCCGTGGTGTCGATCCGGGGCGAGTTCTGGGTAGCAAGCAGGCCGGGCAAAATGCTTCCCACGTTCACGATGTGTCAGCCGCTGCTGCAGGTAACCATGCTCACACGGCGCGCACTGATGCTGCCGGAGTACACGCGCATGGCGGCGCTGTTACCGGCGGAGGCGCATTCAACATCGACACGGTCATGGGCGGGCAGGGGACAATCAACGGCGGCAATACCGCAGGTTCCATCATGGGATCGAGCTCGGCGCCTTTCATCAATCGCAACTTTACAACCAACGCCCCCGCTCACACCCACGGCATCGTGGCGGACGGCAACCATGCGCACAACGTCGGTGTGGATGCCGCCGGGCAACACACGCATACGATCTCGATGGCGGCCGCGGGCGGCAACGAGGCTCGGCCGATGAACACCGCGCTGTTGTACGTCATCAAGTTTTGACAACCGCTCTCCGGAACCCTCATCAGATGGGCCGAGCGTTGCGATAGAACCCTGAAAACTCCAGAAAGAAATGGCTGGCAAGCATCAGCCGCCAACCATGATTCAATCGGGACAACATCCAGGGAGGATCAAGCATCATGCAATTAACTGAAAAACACCTTGTCGACATCATGCCCACCGCCCGCTCCCAAGCGGGCGTTTTCGTTTCGGCCCTCAACACCGCGATGGCCAGACATCGCATCGATACGCCGAAACGTATAGCGGCGTTCCTCGCACAGGTCGGCCACGAGTCGGGACAGTTGCGCTACGTGCGCGAACTGGGCAACAACCAGTACCTGAGCAAATACGACACCGGCACGCTGGCGCTGCGTCTGGGCAATACTCCGGAAGCCGACGGCGACGGGCAAAAGTATCGCGGGCGTGGACTGATTCAGATCACCGGCCGGGCAAATTATCGTCAGTGCAGTCTCGGCTTGTTTGGTGATGAGCGTCTGTTGTCGTTGCCCGAACTGCTCGAACAACCGCAGTGGGCGGCCGAATCGGCGGCGTGGTTCTGGGCGCAGAAGGGCTTGAACGAACTGGCCGACGCGGACCAGTTCAACACCATCACCCGGCGGATCAACGGCGGGTTGAACGGCTTGCAGGATCGACTCGAGATCTGGGCACGGGCGAGGGCGGTGCTATGTCCGGCTCCTGGCGGGTGATTGGCCTGTTGTTGCTGGTGGCGGGGGCTTTCGCCGCGGCGTGGCAGTTTCAGGACTGGCGTTACGGGCGGCAATTGGCCGAGCAGGCTCGGTTAAACGCCGAATCCCTCAATCAACTGACGCAGACCGCCGCGACCGCACAACAGGCCGAGCAGGACAAACGCCTGGCGCTGGAGCAGCTGCTCGCGGCCAGTGAACAAACCCATTATCGAGCGCTGAGCGATGCCCAACGTGATCAGGATCGCCTGCGCGATCGCCTTGCTACTGCCGATGTGCGGCTGTCAGTCCTTCTCGACGCCGACGACGTTGCCCACGGCTGTGCGCTGCCAGCCACCGCCGGCACCGGCGGCGTGGATTCTGCAACCGTACGCGCCCGACTTGACCCGGCGCATGCTCAACGAATTATCGCCATCACCGACACCGGCGACCGTGGATTGATTGCGTTGCAGGCCTGTCAGGCCTATGTCAGAGCGTTGGCGCCCGAACATCTTGAATGATCTTGTGTATTGAAAGCATGGTCGGCTCGTGTACGGTGAAGGCATTCCACACGATCTGGAGCTCGCCGTGAAAGAGACCACCCAACTGGCCGCAGAACTGGGCCGACGTCTGCAAGTGCTCAATGCCCATGTCACCACCGCCGAGTCTTGCACCGGCGGCGGGATCTCCGAAGCGATCACGCGGATTCCAGGCAGTTCGGCCTGGTTTGAAGCGGGGTACGTGACGTATTCCAATCGGCAGAAAACCCGGCAGCTGGATGTGCCGGGCGATTTGTTCGAGACGGTAGGGGCGGTCAGTCGCGAAGTGGTCGAGGCCATGGTGCGCGGTGCGCAGCAGCACAGCCTGGCGCATTTTGCCGTGGCGGTCAGCGGTGTCGCCGGCCCCGACGGTGGCACACCGAACAAGCCAGTGGGCACGGTATGGCTGGCCTGGGGTGTTGGCGACGAGGTTTACAGTGAGGTTCAGCACTTCCCCGGCAACCGTGATGAAGTCCGCCGACAAACGGTGAAGGCCGCGCTAGAGGGGCTTGTGCGACTAGCGGCACGAGAAATCGAAAATCAGGGGTAGGCGATCTTCGAACGCTGTGGAATAATACTGGCTACTTATACAGGTGTTGGCCGTCAGGCCTTATTGATTACGTGAGGACTTTAATGGACGACAACAAGAAGAAAGCCTTGGCTGCGGCCCTGGGTCAGATCGAACGTCAATTCGGCAAGGGTGCCGTAATGCGTATGGGCGATCAGGACCGTCAGGCGATCCCGGCCATTTCTACTGGCTCTCTGGGTCTGGACATCGCACTCGGCATCGGCGGTCTGCCAAAAGGCCGTATTGTTGAAATCTACGGTCCTGAATCCTCCGGTAAAACCACGTTGACCTTGTCCGTGATCGCCCAGGCGCAAAAAGCCGGCGCGACCTGCGCATTCGTCGACGCCGAACACGCGCTCGATCCAGAGTACGCCGGCAAGCTGGGCGTCAACGTCGATGATCTGCTGGTTTCCCAGCCGGACACCGGCGAACAGGCCCTGGAAATCACCGACATGCTGGTTCGCTCCAACGCCGTTGACGTGATCATCGTCGACTCCGTGGCGGCACTGGTACCGAAAGCTGAAATCGAAGGTGAAATGGGCGACATGCACGTCGGCCTGCAAGCGCGTCTTATGTCTCAGGCGCTGCGTAAAATCACCGGTAACATCAAGAACGCCAACTGCCTGGTCATCTTCATCAACCAGATCCGTATGAAGATCGGTGTGATGTTCGGCAGCCCGGAAACCACCACTGGTGGTAACGCGCTGAAGTTCTACGCCTCGGTTCGTCTCGACATCCGCCGTACCGGCGCGGTGAAGGAAGGCGACGAAGTGGTCGGCAGCGAAACCCGCGTCAAGGTTGTGAAGAACAAGGTGGCTTCGCCGTTCCGTCAGGCCGAGTTCCAGATTCTTTACGGCAAAGGCATCTACCTCAACGGCGAGATGATCGACCTGGGTGTGCTGCACGGTTTTGTCGAGAAGTCCGGCGCCTGGTACGCCTACGAAGGCACCAAGATCGGTCAGGGCAAGGCCAACTCGGCCAAGTTCCTGGCGGACAACCCGGAAATTGCCGCGAAGCTCGAGAAGCAGCTGCGTGACAAGCTGCTGTCGCCAGCGGTGATCGCGGACTCCAAGGCCTCGGCGGTCAAAGAGACCGAAGACGACCTGGCCGACGCTGACCTCTGATACCAGCGATGACCACCGCCGTACTGGATACCCTCGTCGCGGTGCGGCGAACCGCCATGGACCTGCTCGCACGTCGCGAGCATGGTCGAGTCGAGTTGACGCGTAAGCTGCGTCAGCGCGGCGCCGAGGCGGAGCTGATCGAAACAGCCCTCGACCGTTTGACGGAAGAGGGGCTGCTTTCCGAAACCCGTTACCTTGAAAGTTTTGTCTCCTACCGTGCCCGTTCCGGCTATGGCCCCCTGCGAATTCGTGAGGAACTCAGTCAGCGGGGTTTGCAACGTACCGATATCGAAATCGCCCTGCGCGAAAGCGGTATCAACTGGCAGGCGCAGCTTCAGGATACGTGGCAACGCAAGTTCTCCGGGCATTTACCGATTGATGCGAAAGAACGGGCCAAGCAAGGCCGGTTTCTGGCGTATCGGGGGTTCTCGATGGAGATGATCAACCGCTTGTTCAGCGGTCGAGGGATGGACGATTAGACCGATTTAACAATAAAGGCCCGCTATTTTTTAGAAAATAGCGGGCCTTTTTTTGCCTTCAAATCACGTTGAAAGGCTCGCGTGAGCGTTGTGCAATGGGCGGTTTTGAATCGGCCCAGTTTTCCGGCAGGTTGATAAAGTCCACCAACTCCCTCAAGCGACCATGGGTACGGCCATTGAAGGCAAACGCCAGCCGTGCCAGATGGCTGAACTGTGCATCGTCGTGTTCTTCACCGTTGTAGGCGTGTTGATGAAACTCGTCGCTCAGGCACAGATCAGCAAATTCCTCCTGCATCTGCGCCAGAGCCTGGTCGCTGAGCTTGTGGTTCATGCGAATCACAAACTGCCGCTTGAGCCAGCGACTGGAGTGGAAGTTGCTATAGAACTGATTGATCTCGTTCACCGCGTCTTCAACGCTGTAAACCAGTCGCATCAACTTCATATCGGTCGGCAGGATATAGCGGTTTTCTTCCAGCTGATTGCGGATGAAGTCCAGCGCTCCCTGCCAGAAGTTACCGCCCGGAACATCCAGCAACACCACCGGCACCAATGGGCTTTTGCCGGTCTGAATCAGCGTCAGCACTTCCAGCGCTTCATCAAGGGTGCCGAAACCGCCCGGGCACAGTACCAGCGCGTCTGCCTCTTTGACGAAGAACAGTTTGCGGGTGAAGAAAAAGTGGAATGGCAACAGATTATCGGTGCCGTCGACGGTGGGGTTGGCATGTTGTTCGAAGGGTAGGGTGATGTTGAAACCCAAGCTGTGATCTCGACCGGCTCCTTCGTGGGCGGCGGCCATGATGCCGCCGCCGGCGCCAGTGATGACCATCATCTCTGCACGCGTCAGCGCTGCGCCGAGTTCGCGGGCCATCGCGTATAGCGGATGTTCCACTGGCGTACGTGCCGAGCCGAACACGGTGACTTTGCGCCGGCCCTTGAATTGTTCGAGCACGCGGAACGCCTGCTCCAGTTCACGCAGGGCTTGCAGGGTGATCTTGGCGTTCCAGCGGTTGTGGTCTTCCTGAGCCATGCGCAGCACGGTCAGGATCATGTCGCGGTAGATGGGGATGTTCGGGCTGTCGGTGGAAACACGGTTGAGTTGGGCTTCGACCTGGCTGATGAGGTCGCCGCTTTCTTGAAAATGACGGCTCAAGAGGTCATTCGGTTGATAAGGCATTCAACGTCTCCTTCTGTACAGAGCGGGTAGCCCGGACAACCAGCGTCCGGGCCGCACTGCAAAAACACACAGGGCCGGCAGTTCCATTTCTGCCGTTAACGAATGATCGGGAATACTCTCAATCTAGACCCTCGCACGCATTCGCGCTGACTTGAACAGTGCGCTGTAACGTTTTGCCTGGCAACCGCTTACTGATTTGCGCCAAAGCGTCGCCGCTCGTCTGAACGTGTCGCAAAGGGCCATCACTCTGATTTACTCAAATACAGACGTCGCAAGACAACCTTGCGTTTGCGCAAGGCCAGGCAATTCAAGGATTCGTGGGTGGCAAGGAGGCGGGATGCATGGTCAGAGTGGTTCTGGAGATCGATACTCAGCTGTATCGAATGTTGCAGGAGTCGGCCGAGACGCATCAATTGAGTCTCGAAGAAGAGTGCTGCCGACGATTGGCCGGCGGCGAACGCCGCTCGCGCTATCTGCAGGCGCTAGTGGCGGAACTGCGCGCCGAGGATGAACAGCGGCGCGCCAAGGCTTCGCGCTGATTACTTCTTTTTCGCTGGCGCGGCTTTCGGGCAATCGGATTCCTGATAGCTGGCCGAGCCGATCGCTTTGTTGGTTTTCACTTCGGTGAAGTCGTAACGCATGATCGCGCCCTTGGCCATCAGCTTGCGGTACGACGGGTTGTTGCACACCGACGCGCCCAACTGGAAATACACAGCCTTGGGATCGGCGCGCATCTTGTCGGCGTGGCTCTTTTGCACGCTCAGATGGTTGATCAGCTGTGTGCCTTCGACGGTGTAGCCTTGATCAAGAATGTCTTCATTGATCGCCCGTGGCGTGCCGACGCTGCTTTGGGCGGCGACGTTGCGCAGCTCTCGGTTCAGATTCTGCTCACTCAGGGACGCAGCCTGAGCGGTAAAGGACGACGCCAGCAGAATGGCAGCGGTGGGAACGATAAGGCGCAGCATGAAACTCTCCTGATTCGGTGACTGGTGGTTCGACCCGTCACGGGGCGGTGCGTTCAGTGGCGGCGAATTATAGGTGAGCCGGTCTGGACGGTACAGGCTTGTGGCCGTCGCTCTGGTAAACTGCCGGCCTTTATTGCCCTGCCGAGTGTCATTCGTGTCGAGTTTCCCTGTCTGCCGGTGTTGCCTGCGATGAACCATGCCCCCAACGCCGTGGCCCGCCTGCGCGATCAGCGCGAGGACGAAGGTATCAAGCCGATTCAGGCGCGCGGCTTTCGCTCCGAGCGTTGCCGCGATTGCCGGGTCATTATCAGTCATTGCCTGTGCGCGTGGCGGCCAAGCGTCGACACCCGTTCTGGCGTGTGCCTGATCATGACCGGCAAGGAAGTGTTCAAGCCAAGCAACACCGGTTGGCTGATTGCCGATGTGGTGCGCGACAACCATGCGTTCATCTGGTCACGCACCGAGCCCGACCCGCAGATGCTTGCACTGCTCAACGATCCGCAGTGGCAGCCGTATCTGGTGTTTCCGGGTGAGTATGTCGAACCGTCGCGGGTGACCAACACGGTGACAGTCAATAGCAGCAAGCGCCCGCTGTTCATACTGCTGGATGCGACCTGGACCGAGGCGCGCAAGATCTTTCGCAAGAGTCCGTATTTCGACCGCTTGCCGATCCTCAGCCTGCTGCCCGACAAACTCTCGCGCTATCGCCTGCGCCGTTCGACCCGCAGCGAGCACCTGTGCACCGCCGAAGTCGCGGCGTTGTGCCTGGAATTGGCCGGTGACAGCGATGCCGCCTCGGCGCTGGACGCCTATTTCGATGTGTTCAGCCAGCATTACCTCGGTGCCAAGCAGCAACTGGACATGAATGAATCAACCCCCGCTCACACCGAGCTGCTGCCCTATATACGAAAGCCGCAGCCGGAGTTGGCCCGATAGTGGCCCATACTGTCCACAGCGCTGGCCATCTTGCTTGACCACCCCGGCTGCGCTGGGCATGCTTGGCGCCGATTAGGGTGCGGCCAAGGTTTGAGACGCCGTGTTTGCTGTTGATTGGCGTCGAACGTGCCCCTGTGGATATCGCTTCCAACCGCTGCCTCGAGTTGCTTTGGCCAGACCGGAATCTACCGCGTCTGCCATCAAAAACAGGATCATTTGAAAAATGGCCACATACGACATCCTGATTGCCGATGATCACCCCCTGTTTCGCAGCGCCCTGCACCAAGCGGTGACGCTGGGCCTTGGCCCGGACGTGCGACTGGTGGAAGTGGCGAGCATCGCCGAACTGGAAGCGCGCCTGACCGAAAAGGCTGACTGGGATCTGGTCCTGCTGGATCTGAACATGCCCGGCGCCTATGGTTTTTCCGGGCTGGTGCTGCTGCGCGGGCAGTATCCGCAGATTCCGGTGGTGATGGTCTCTGCCCAGGAAGAAGCTTCGGTGATGGTCAAATCCCGCGAGTTCGGCGCCAGTGGCTTCATTCCCAAATCCAGCGATCTGAGCGTGATTCAGGAAGCGGTGCGCAAGGTGCTCGATGGCGACGTGTTCTGGCCGCCGCAAGCGTTCGAAGCGGTGAGTGTGTCGGATGAAGCGAAAGCCGCCAGCGATGGCCTCGCCAGCCTGACGCCGCAACAGTTCCGGGTGCTGACCATGGTCTGCGAAGGTCTGCTGAACAAGCAGATCGCTTATGAGCTGAGCGTGTCGGAAGCGACCATCAAGGCCCACGTCACGGCGATCTTTCGCAAATTGAACGTGCGCACTCGCACGCAAGCGGCTTTACTGCTGCAACAACTTGAGTCAATTCCGAGCCAGTGATGGCTGGCGGTTTCACGCTTTTTTGACTTTCGTTGATCTAGCTTCCCCACACCTTTTTGGCTGGTTTCTTTCTTATGTCACCTTTCAAGGGCCAGACCGGCCTGAAACGCATCCTCAACGCGTCCGGCTATTCGCTCGATGGCCTGCGCGCCGCCTTCACTGGCGAAGCGGCATTCCGCCAATTGGTGCTGCTCAACGTGGTGCTGATTCCGCTGACATTCTTCCTTAATGTCAGCCGGGTCGAGCAGGCGGTGTTGATCGCGGTTTGCTTGCTGGCGCTGATTGTCGAGCTGCTAAATTCGGCGGTGGAAGCGGCCATTGACCGCATCTCGCTGGAATTGCATCCGCTGTCGAAGAACGCCAAGGACATGGGCAGCGCCGCGCAATTCGTGGCGCTGAGCATGATCGGACTGGTGTGGGCGGTGATTCTGCTTTAAGCGATGGTCGGCAAGACGATCTCGTCGCTGCGCTGCACCCCGGCGGTGAAAGCGCGACACAGCTCGAGAAACTCGCGCATGGCCGAGGTCTGGTATTTCTGTTTGTGCCAGATGAAATAGAACTGCCGGGCCAGGTCCAGATCCGGCGTCTCCACCGGCACCAGACTGCCGCGCCGGAAGGCATCGCGCAGCGCCAGCCGCGAAATGCAGCCAATCCCCAGCCCTGATTCCACTGCGCGCTTGATCGCTTCGGTGTGTTCCAGCTCGAGACGAATGTTCAGCGCGCTGCGATGGTGACGCATGGCCTGGTCGAAGGTCAGCCGCGTGCCGGAACCCTGCTCGCGCAGAATCCATGCCTCATGGGTCAGCTCTTCCATTGTCGCACTGCCGCGTTTGGCCAACGGATGCTGCGGCGCACAAAACACCACCAGCTCATCCTCGACCCAACTCTGCACTTCGATGTCAGGGTGGCTGCAATCGCCTTCGATTAGACCCAGATCAATTTCGTAGTGGGCGACCTGCTGCACGATATTGGCAGTGTTCTGCACGTGCAGCTTGACCTGACTTTCGGGGTGGCGCTGCATGAAGCTGCCGATCAGCAGGGTGGCCAGATAGTTGCCAATGGTCAGCGTCGCCCCCACTGATAAAGAGCCGAAACCGGATTTGCCATTGAGCAGGTCTTCGATCTCCTTGGCCTGGTCGAGCAGAGCCACCGCTTGCGGCAACAGTTGTTTGCCCAGGGCGTTGAGGCTCAGGCGTTTGCCGGCGCGGTCGAACAGCTGGCAGCTGGACTGGCGCTCGAGCTCGGTGATCGAAGTGCTGGCCGCCGATTGCGAGAGGTTGAGCAGACCCGCAGCACGGGATACGCTTTCCTGCTGGGCGACGGCGACGAAAACTTGCAGTTGACGGAGAGTAAATCGCATATCGATATAACCGATAACCCTTATCTTAATAATCCAGTTAACAGATATTGTCGTCGCTATTAGAATGCGATGCAATTGCGCACGTTGAGCCTCATTGAGCCGCGCAGACCAATCTCCAGGAGTCAAACGTACATGAGCAACATGAACCACGAGCGTGTCCTCAGTGTTCATCACTGGAACGACACTCTGTTCAGCTTCAAGTGCACCCGCGATCCGGGCCTGCGCTTCGAGAACGGTCAGTTCGTGATGATCGGCCTGCAACAGCCCAACGGCCGCCCGCTTATGCGCGCTTACTCGATCGCCAGCCCGAACTGGGAAGAGCATCTCGAGTTCTTCAGCATCAAAGTGCAGGACGGTCCGCTGACGTCCCAGTTGCAGCACTTGAAGGAAGGCGACGAGATCATCATCTCGAAGAAGCCTACCGGCACGCTGGTTCTTGATGACCTGAACCCGGGCAAGCACCTGTACCTGCTGAGCACCGGTACCGGTCTGGCGCCGTTCATGAGCGTCATTCAGGACCCGGAAACCTACGAGCGTTTTGAGAAAGTGATCCTGGTTCACGGTGTGCGCTACGTCAACGAAGTCGCCTACCGCGAGTTCATCACCGAGCACCTGCCGCAGAACGAGTTCTTCGGCGAGGCGCTGCGTGACAAGCTGATCTACTACCCGACCGTGACCCGCGAGCCGTTCGAGAATCAGGGCCGCCTGACTGACCTGATGCGCAGCGGCAAGCTGTTCAGCGACATCGGCCTGCCACCGATCAACCCGCAGGACGACCGCGCGATGATCTGCGGCAGCCCGAGCATGCTCGACGAGACCAGCGAAGTGCTCGACAGCTTCGGCCTGAAGATCTCGGCGCGGATGCGCGAGCCGGGTGATTACCTGATCGAGCGTGCGTTCGTCGAGAAGTAAGCGCCACAGAGAGCCCCCATTGCCTTGCAGGCAATGGGGGCTTTTTTATGCCTGAAGCATTTCCTTCATGCCTGCCACGATCCATGTAGGAGCTGCCGAAGGCTGCGATCTTTTGATCTTGCTTTTTAAAATCAAGATCAAAAGATCGCAGCCTTCGGCAGCTCCTACACTGGGCGCGGTTTCAGGCTGTGGCCGGGATGACTTCCAGCACGCGGATCTGTTCGGGCGTCGGGTAATGCCAGCGCACGTCCAGGTCCCAGAACTGCGCACCATATTCACGTTCCGGTGCCGGTGTCTGATACGCCGGGCGCGGATCCTGCGCCAGGCACTGCTCGATCAGCTCAACCAACGGCTCATCGAGGCGCTGAGCGTGGGCGTGCGCCTGTTTCAAAGCCGCCTCCGCCCACTGCACGTCGATCAACTGCGGCGCCGCGCTGGCGATGTCATTGGTCGCCCCAGGGATGATGTCGGCATACGGCACATAGGGTTTGATATCCAGCACTGGCGTGCCGTCGAGCAGATCGATGCCGGAAATAAACAGGCGATTGCCTTCGATTTTGTCCAGCTTCACCACCGATTGGCCGATGCCGTTTGGCCGGTGCGTGGCGCGGGTGGCAAACACGCCCATCGACTTGTTACCGCCCAGGCGAGGCGGGCGCACTTTCAGGCGCGGTTTGTCTTCGAGGGCTTGGTGGAACAGAAACAACAGCCACACATGGCTGACCTGCTCCAGCCCCTGCACGGCGTCACCCTGGTCGAACGGCGCGACCAGTTCCAGCACGCCACGGGCGGCCGGGGCCAGTTGCGGTTGGCGGGGGATGGCGAACTTCTCCTTGAAGCAGGAGCGCACGAAGCCGATGGGGGAGACGCTGTAAGTCATGGTCTGGGATCGAAGCGGGTAGGGCGGGCATGATAACCCGGCTCGCTTCAAGTCTGGTGGTGACAGGGCTGGCCTCTTCGCGAGCAGGCTCGCTCCCACAATGTAGCTGCGTCGTGTATGAAATCCCTGTGGGAGCGAGCCTGCTCGCGAATGCCGCACCGCCGACCTACAGACTGAACCCTCCATCCAGCGGAATGATGTTCCCGGTCATATAAGCCCCCGCCGTACTCGCAAGGCTGATCGCCAGCGCCGCCATCTCTTCCTCACGCCCCCAGCGCTTCATCGGAATCAGCGCAGTATCCTCAGCCAACGCCTGTTCATCATTACCAATATGCTGGGTCATCTTGCTCGGAAAGCGACCCGGCGCAATCACGTTGACGTTGATGTGCTGGCTCACCAGTTCCCGCGCCAGAATGCGCGACAACTGATGCAGGGCGGCCTTGCTCGGCCCGTAGGCATACGCCTGCTCGCCAAACGAAGAAATCCCCGCCACCGAACCGATATTGATGATCCGCGCCGGATTCGCCGCCGAGCCAGCCCTGCGCAGCAACGGCAGAAACTGCTGGATGCAACTGAACACCGACGTCACGTTGAGCTGCATGACCTTTTCCCAGCCCTTGACCGGATAACTCTCCAGCGGCGCGCCCCACGTGGTGCCGGCGTTGTTCACCAGAATGTCCAGATGAGTGATCTGCTCACCCAGACGCGCGGCCAGTTCCCGCACGCCTTCTTCAGTGGCCAGATTCGCCGCCACGCCGTGGCAGATGCCCATGGCGCCAAGTTCTTCAGCGGTTTGCTGGCAGGCTTCGACGTCGCGTGAGCACACATAGACATGGGCGCCGGCCTCGACGAAGGCCTTGGCGATCATCTTGCCGATACCACGGGTGCCGCCGGTCACCAGAGCGGTGCGGCCTTGCAGGGAAAAGTAGGGATGCATGGCGAGTCCTGAAGATTAGGGATCAGTACACCCTAGTCGTCAGCTGCGAAAAGCGGAGCCATTATTTTTGCAGGGAATGAGGTGCCATGCGGCCAGCTTCGAGTTGCAAGCCACAAGCGGCAAGTTAAAGCAGGGGCTAACTTGCAGCTTGCAGCTTGCAGCTTGTAGCTGCTTTACGCTCTCACGCGCAGCGTGAGCCCTTTGAGGAAGTTACGCAGCAACTGGTCGCCACACGGGCGATAGTTGGTGTGGCCGACCTTGCGGAACAGCGCGCTCAGCTCAGGCTTGGACACCGGAAACTCGGCAGCCTTGAGGATCGCGTGCATGTCGTCTTCTTTCAGTTCGAAGGCCACACGCAGTTTTTTCAGGATGATGTTGTTGGTCACCGGCACTTCGATTGGCTGCGGCGGACGGCTTTCGTCCTTGCCGCGCTTGAAGATCACCAGACCGTCGAGGAAGTGCGCGATGACTTCGTCCGGGCAGCGTACGAAGCCTTCTTCGTCTTCTTCTTTCTTGTCGAGCCAGGTGATGACATCGGCGAGCGTGACGTCCATGCCGCCCAGTTTGATGATCTCGACAACTTTCTTGTCGCTGATGTCGAGCATGTAGCGCACGCTGCGCAGTACGTCGTTAT